>JANNCA010000011.1:0-10576 GCA_031386075.1 Oligoflexia bacterium | reverse complement strand
CCCACAAGCAGAGATTGACCTCCTCGTTATGGATACATGGGCCCCTGTTCTAGCGGGTCTCCCAGGGATCCATCATATCTGGAAATTTTCTAGTAAAAGCGGAAAACTCAGCCGATTAGAGGCTCTCGCCAAAATGACACTCAAACTCCGAAAAGAAAATTATGACTGCGTGATCAATTTTCACGCCAGCCCCTCCAGCGCAAAACTAGCTTGGGCGACTGGAGCAAAATGTCGGTCAATCCATTTTCATGGACACTCTGATCGAAACAAATACTCGACGGTGACCATTCCAGGCAAAGGAACTCTCAAACCCATCATCGAAAGGGACATGGATGCGATTCGGGCTCTCGGCGCTCATGTCCCAGCAGGGCGATCACCCCAACTCTTGATTCAACCCTCAGAGGCTTCCGAGGGGCTACGCTACCTCCAAAAACTGGGACTCCCCATGCCTATCTTAGGTTTGAGTTTGGGATCAAGCCGTCCCACGAAAAGTTGGCCCATCGAGAGATTTGCCTCTCTTGCCCTGGAGTGGTGCCAAAGAGAACCCGGAGGAGTCCTCGCCATCGCTGGCCCTAACGAAGGTCAGCTCAGCCACAACTTCCTGCTCGCCGTAGATGACCTATTGTTCGCTAATTTCCGTGACACCCCTACCCGAGCACAAATTCGTGGAAGGATCGCGACTGCCCATGACTTTTCCCTCCGCAAGCTGGCTTCTGTTTTAAGCCAAATCTCTGTGTTGGCGGGACATGACTCGGGCCCTAAACACATGGCAGTCGCAGTCAATACCGCCACAGTCACCCTATTTGGACCAGAAGATCCATTTGAATGGCATCCTTATCCTCTCGAGCGCCATCCCTATTGTTTTATTGAGAACCTCCCTTGCCGGAAAGATGCTGCTCCTGGAATGCCCGCCTGGTGTGGAATTCAAATTTGTCATGTTGAGGAGCACAAATGCATGCGCCTGATCGGAGTCCACCCTGTTCTGAATCATTGCCAAAAGGTAGCAAGGCGTTAAGATGAACCCCTCACACCTCGTCTCTGCCGTGATCATTACTCGAAATGAAGAGCAGTATATTCAGCGCTGCTTAGAATCCCTCTGCTGGGCCGATGAAATTTTAGTCGTTGACGCACACAGTACGGATCAAACTCCTCAAATTTGCACTTCAATATCTGCAAACTGGGCCTCAAAAATAAGGTTTCTCCAAAGAAAATGGACGGGATTTAAAGATCAACGAACTTTTGCGATGACTGAAGCCCAACATCCATGGCTACTCGTCGTCGATGCTGACGAAGCCTGTACACCGGAACTCCAAGCGAAAATCCAATCTATTTTAAAAAGCCAATCCGAATCATCCCCTAAAGCCTATAAAATCCGAAGAATTGAGTATTTTCTAGGAAAACGAATTGAATATGGAATCTGGAACCCAAGTTACCAGGATCGGTTTTTTCATAAAAAAGGTGTCCGCTACGTCAACGATATCCACGAGTACCCTCTCTTTCCCACCCCCCCTTTACTCATACACGAATCCCTCCATCACGCACCCGACTTCAATCCAGAAAGATTTCTCGACAAAATGAACAGATACACATCAATCGAAGCAAAAGATCGAGTCGCGAGAGGCCAAAAAACGAACCTTTTCCGCCTACTCGGAGCCTTTCCTGCGATGTTTCTCAAAAATTACTTCTACTATAGTGCTTACAAAGACGGATGGAATGGCCTGATCATTTCACTTTTAGAAGGTGTATCTCGAGTGGTAAGGCATATTAAAATCTGGCAGTATACAAAAAAACAGTAATTTATTTGTACAAATTTACTTTAATAATTTGTAACTACGGTACTCAAAAAATCGATGCCCGGTAGCTTTTTCGATTAGATCTAATAAAACTTTCTTGAGGTCTCTCGATGAAAAAACCAGAGGTGAATTTTTCAAATCCCAGTTCCATCCTTTGAGTTGAATTCGACTCTTCATCACAGCAGGATGTAATCCCATAAATCGCTTCAACCCCCATATTTTTTTATATACGTAGTTAGTCCCCGTATGAGGAGTTCCTGTCTTGGCTCTCTCGTCACTGGGCTCACCGTGATAAAGCTGATCGAAAAAAAATGTCTTTTCCTTCATTGCTTCAGGCGCCCTCACCCACCCATAGTGGAAAATCCTTGCACCAGCATAGACCACTGAGAGCTTCCTTCCATCTAATTTTTTAAAGCTCTGGGCGTCCCCGACACTCCGAGCACCCGAACTTTTCCGAACAACACGAACCTCTCTTCGGTAGGCACTTCTCGTTTTCTGGATCACATCAAAAGCCCCATAAAAATGGATATAATCAAAAAGAAGGCCTTCTACTTCTTTATTAGAAAAATTCGTCTCAATCGCTTTTCTAATAGGCCCATAGTCTGCCTCATGCAAAACTTCGTCTGCCTGAAGGTAAAAGCACCAGTCATGGCTGCATTTTTCCAAAGCACGGTTGGTTTGTTCCGATAAGATCAAACCCCCTTTCTTCTTTTCGGGCAAATCGAGTTGCCAGTCACTTTCAAAAAAGACGACCTTCCCTTGGCCTTCTGTTTCTGAAAAAGCACGCACTTTTTCAAGAGTGTCATCATCTCCTGTTCCCACATTGACAACCAATTGGTCCACTAAGGGTAGTAACGAACGCAAAGACTCTAAATAGGGATAGTCAAATCGGGTTCCATTTCGGATCAATGTAAAGCCAGAGAGACCCATATCAGTTGCTTGAAGTTTCATTTGGAAGGATTCATCCCATTCACTGCCCACTTATAGGAGGAGTCTAGAAGAAGCTGCTGATAATGCTCCAAGTTTTTTGAAGTCGGCGTTCGCCGCGGATGATAGATATGAAATTGAATGCACAACCCTTTGGCCCCGACTATTTTTTTACCCACGTTTTTCAAACGAATAAATAAATCCCCATCTTCACCCCAATAAGATTCGAATGCTTCATTAAAGCCATTCACTTCCAAAATATCAGATTTCCAAAGGCTCAGGTTACTCCCTAATAAGTCAAGCGGACGATCGTAACGCAAGATCTTCCTCAACCAAAAATAAGGAACCCGAATTCCTCTTTTTACAAATGCCGAATCTTTTTTTACTCCGCTCATCAGAACTTCCCAACTCAGCCCGTCAAATCGGCCTTGTATTACGTCTTCGCTTTTGATTTTTTGACTGATCGATGGACCTAAATCGACTCTCCGCCCACAAACAAAGTGCCCCTCGCGACTCAGTGCTAGATGGTCCTGTAAAAAGTGCCGCTCCAAGATCACATCCGCATCTAAAAATACCAAGTATTCATATTTTGCTTGGCGAATAGCTTCATTTAATATCTTCGACTTTCGATAACCCTGATCGTCTTGGGTAATAAAACGGACCGGAAAAGTTCTCGCTACTTGACTGACCTTCGAAGAGTCGTCCGTCGATCCATCATCCGCAATCAATACTTCGAACCGAGACAGGTCAATCGTTTGACGCGATAAGCTATTCAAAAGAAACTGCAAGGTCGAAGCTTGATTATAACAAGTGATGATGACTGAAAAACGCATTCTTTTTGAACCTCATTAAACTCTCCACTCTGCCTCTCCCAAATTCAAGAAGTTTATGCTACCTCTTTTTAGAATAACGAAACAGAATAACAGAACCTTATGCTCGCTGCCCCATCGGTCACCATCACTATTGTCACGCTAAACGAAGAAAGAACCCTTTCATTAGCAATCAGCAGTGTCGCTTGGGCGAAAGAGGTGATTGTCGTAGACTCAGGGAGTTCCGACAAAACCGTCGAAATCGCTCAAAACCTAGGGGCAAGGGTCGTCCAAAATCCCTGGCCGGGCTATGGCCAACAGAAAAATTTTGCCCAAAGCCTAGCGACCTATGATTGGGTGCTGAATATTGACGCAGACGAAGTCGTCTCCCCTGCGCTAGCGCAGGAAATTCAATCTGTTCTTCTTCAGATTGAGAAACAAGAACTCGACGCAGCTGGATTTTATTTCCCGCGTAAAACCTTCTACCTCGGGAAATGGATTCAATATGGCGGCTGGTACCCCAATCACCTGGTTCGTTTAGCCAATCGCAGATTTTCTAAATGGACCGAGCCCTATGTTCACGAAAGACTCCAGATAAACGGAACAGTTCGAGGACTCACGCATCCTCTTCATCACTATGCGTTTTCAAGCATCCAAGACCAAGTCCTAACCAATCTCAGATTTTCTCAGTTGGGCTCTCAAGATTTAAAGCAGAAAGGCCAACAACCGAGTATCAGCCTCCTCATTTTTAAGCCCATTGGAAAGTTCATTGAAACCTATTTTCTAAAAAGAGGCTTCCTAGATGGCCTCGCTGGATTTATTATTTCTATTAACGCAGCACACAGCATGTTTCTCAAGTATGCATACTTAAGCGAGGCAAAAATAAGAAATGAAAATACTCATCATTGATAACAATATCGATCCAGAATGCTGGGGATCCAAAGATATCTGTAACCTTGCGAGAAAAGCTCCTGACTCGACTCTTTACACGCGCAGAGCGCCCCAGGGAGACCTCCCAAAAAGTCCCCAAGGATTTGATCGAATCATTGTTTCAGGATCGAGAACTTCTTCATTAGGCGATTCACCCTGGGTCGGTGAGCTCATTGATTTTATCAAAAAAGCGGTCGAACTTCGGAAGCCTTTCCTAGGAATCTGCTTTGGCCACCAAATTCTTGCCCGTGCGCTGGGAGGCAAAGAAGTCGTTAGTGTCGCGGCTGTACCCGAATATGGGTGGGTCCAAGTTGAACTGACCGAACCCTCCCGCCTCACCCAAGGACTTCCACCTTCCTTCTATTCTTTCGGAGCCCATGTCGAAGAAGTCAATCAACTCCCACGGGGACTTAAAAGCTTTGCGCGATCCACAGACTGTCAAATTCAAGGATTTCAACACAATGAATTGCCTGTTTTTGGAATTCAATTCCATCCCGAGAAATCCAATACAGATGCGAAAAAAATACTTAAGGAACGAAAACTCACTCAATCACTATCGGGTCTCTTGAATGCGGATCGAACCGAAGAACTTTACAGCCCTCAAGTCGGTGAAACCCTATTTAAAAATTTTTTCGAATTAGGATCTAACAAATGAAATCCAAGATCATACTCGCACTTAAAATTTTATTCGTATTCGGACTCCTCTATTTTCTAGCTCAAAAAGGTTTTATTTCTGTAGAAGCCACTCAAGGTGCTCTCAAACAGTGGAAAAAAATTCTCCCCGCTATGTTAGTTCTTTTCCTTACGGCATCTTTGGGAGTGGTTCGTTGGCAATGGCTCCTCGAAGCGCAGAACATCCACTTAAGCTGGAAAAAAATATTCCAACTTACTTTTATTGGCAATTTTTTCAATATTGCCCTTCCTGGAGCAGTCAGCGGAGACTTCGTAAAAGCCTACTATATTGGCCAGGAAATCAAAGGAAAACGAAGCAAAGCGTTTGGCAGCATCTTATTTGATCGTGTCGCAGGAGTGTCAGCATTAGTTCTTGTCTCTGCCGGCACCCTCCTCCTCGATTATCGCTCCTATCTCAACACTCCCATGTTCAGCGCCATTCAGTTTTTGGTTGGAACTGCTGCAATTTGTGTTCTAGCCTTTTACGGATATCTTTTTCTCATCCAAGAACACCACGATCCGATTCTAAGAGCCCTTCGTCGAGCAGAAAAAGTTTTTAAAAAAACAAGCGCGCTCACTCGAATCTATGAAAGCCTCAGACACTACCACCACCACAGAATGGCTGTGGTCAAGGCAGTCTTTCTTTCTGCTCTCATCCACCTGGCTTTAGGCTGGGCATGCCTCAACTTTGCAGAAGCACTCGGCGAGAGCCAACTGCACCTCTCATCGATTTGGATCGTCGCCCCATTAGGCCTTCTTCTCACCGCTGTTCCTATAGCTCCTGCTGGAGTTGGAACAGGGAACATCGCCTTCCTCTATTTCTTTCACCTCATTGGATCCGAACGAGGAGCCGATATTTTTAGCCTCCTTGCCCTGAGTAATATCATCATAGGAGGCCTAGGCGGCCTGATCTATTTTCGCTTCCGATCTGAGGGGAACCTCCCGGGAATGAATCCGGCAGAAGCCAACTAGGCTCTATCATTGCATCCTGGGTCATACTCATGATCCAGCTCAAACCTTTTCAATTCACAGCTCTTTCCGCCCTTGAAGATCCAGCCTCGGCCACAAACCATATCCTCTGCGTTTCTCCCACTGGCTCTGGCAAAAGCCTGATCTACGAAAGGGCCGCAGCGGTACCCGGCAGAAGAACCCTCCTCATCACGCCTCTCATCGCGCTGGCCCGTCAGCAATTTAAAAAACTAAGATCACTCGGAATCCCTGTCAGAATGGATGCGGGAGGACGTTCAGAGGGCCCTCCATTCAGGTCTGGAGCCTGGATCATGAGTCCGGAAATGCTTAATTTCGACTCTAAGAAACTCTTGCTCAACCACTGGAGACCTAACTTTCTGGTCGTCGACGAATGCCACTGTTTATGGGAATGGGGCGAAAAATTTCGCCCCGCTTTCTCCCTCATTCCAGAGCTTCTTCAATCCCTGGCGATCCAGAGAAGCATTTGGCTCACTGCAACCCTACCCTACGAAGCCCGCATTCAATTGAGGCAAGTTCTCCCGAAAACTCTGACCGAACTGGGGCAGTTTGACCTTCCACCTCAACTTCGTCTTTCTATACATCGAGTCAACTGGGAAGAGAGAGCCCAAGTCCTGATCCATTGGGTAAATAAACTGGAAGGGGCAGGAATCATTTTCGTGCCCACCCGAGAGTCGACCTTGAGGGTCGGAAGACTTATCCAGGCACTTGGGAAAAAAGTGATCTCGTATCATGGGGGAATGTCTGCCGAAGAAAGAAAAAACGCCGAGAACCAGATCGCCTCCAAAATACCAGAAGTTATTGTCGCCACCTCTGCATTTGGTATGGGAATGGATTACTCTCACCTCAAATACGTGATCCTTTGGCAAGCTCCCACGTCTCTCCTTTCCCTCGTTCAAACCGTCGGCCGAGTTGGCCGAAATGAGACGGTAGAAGGGCATGCGATCGTCCTATGGGATCCTGAAGATTTTAGGCTTTTAGAATGGACAGTTGCAGGATCTGACAAGCGCCGCCGAGAACTAAAAGATCTCATTCAATTCCTTGAAAACCCTGCCTGTAGAAAAATTCAGCTCAAACACTACTTCGATCAGGTGCAAGATTCGCTACCTTGCCACCGATGCGATTTTTGCCAGAGAACAGGGGGCTAGAAAACTCAGCGAGTCCAGTCGATCTTGAACTTACCCAGCCAGTCCTTCACCCAAGACGGAGCGAACCGCAGGTACCGCTTCTGGGCGGCAGGATTGAGACAGGCGTACAGACCAAAGACAGAAAGGAGAAATTGAACACTCAAAAGATGGGTCACTGCCAGCATGAGGCCGATCCCCACAGCCATAGGCTGATCCCTGAGGCTGGCTCTCAATCCCACCTCAGCGGCTACCAAATTCATTGCCAGAGAAATCAGCGAGCTCAAGACCATCCCCAGCGCACTCAGACCGAGCCCCCCCAGTATGGAAAAACTAAAAGAAATCCAAATAAGAATGCCAACTCCCTGAAAGCTTCTAAAATACAAAATAGGCAGGTCACTGAGTCCTCGCAGGTGCGTCAGGCGATAGAATTCTCGATTGAGAAAATTTTTAATTGGGGTCATTATGATTCCTTATATATTCCCTATGATTACAACACTTTTCCATCTTAAATGGCCAGCAGAGAATTGAGTTTAAGCTCGAGGCTGTCCAATCTAATTTTGTCTGAATTTACTCCTTACTTACGGTGCGGGGCAATAGAACGTGAGAAGGCGCTCGTTTGGGGTTGTAAACATCCGTAAAATCCGGTAATCACATGAAACTAAAGCGACTCAAATCGCACGGGTTCCATTTTTTCTACTCATACAAACCCCAATGGAATCAAAAGTTTATATATTGTCGGGGCGTAGCGCAGCCTGGCTAGCGCACTTGCTTGGGGTGCAAGGGGTCGCTGGTTCGAATCCAGTCGTCCCGACCATACTAAATTTAAGCCCTTAGCTCCGGTAACGTAATAACCTTAGTGTTTATACAGGCATACAGGAGTCTATCGAAGGGTTCGTAGGGCCAATAGCGGCGATTGAATCGATAAGCGAACTCGGCCAAGTAGGCCCTGCGATACTTGGGATAGACGCCGTGATAGGTCGACAGCAGGAAGCTGTTTCAGATTCGACGTCAGCATGTTCACCCATTTAAGATGTTCGTGAGCCAACTCCGGATTTTTCTGAGCAACGACCTGCTCGACTGTGTAATCGGCATCTACAGCTTTCGTGTATGCTCCTGCCCCATCGAATTTGATCGTGCTTCTAATCTCAATTTTTTTCCCGCGTGAGATCAAAATTTAAAATTTCCCGATAGAACAATGGGAAAAGATGGCCTTCCCAGACTCTTCCCCCTAAAAGATTTGAGTCACTTTGACGTCTTAATTTTCGGGCACTACCCCCCGTTAAAATAAACTTTAACCGCCTATTTTCGATGAGCCGGTGAACTGAGTCAAGTAAGGCGGGGCGGGCCACCAAGCGAGAAAACGTGTACCTGGCTCTAAAAGATCGTAGTAGACGCACTCGCCATATTGTTGGTTCCTATTGAATCGTGGTCCTACCAAAAATGTCAACTCAAAGGTCAGCTTGGCCAAATTACTCGGATGATGGGGTTCATTTAACGCAATGATTTTTCGTCCCTGCTTGGCACGAAGCCGCCGGTGAAATTGAGGTCCCAAGCAGCCCCCGCCCCTATTTTTACAGGTAGTTTGTTTCCAAACCTGTTTCCAGGCTTGGAAACGCATTTGGAAACACTCAGTTCTAAATTCGTCTACCCGTGTCCGCCATAACTCCATAGGTTACTCATTAAATCTCCATAATATTAGATAGTTATACATAGTTCGAATATTCTCTTTCTCTTTCTTTCGAAAGATACTAAGGTATTTTTGACGTATAAGTAATACATAAGTTATAATAATGTTATAACTTATGAGGAGTCACAGATGAGAAAGAAATTGTCAGTCGTTGGAAACAGTCTAGGTTTTGTAATAGAAAAACCTATCCTTGAGCTGCTTCATATGGATCGGGAAACCGAATTTGAAATGAGCACCGATGGGAACCGTCTGATTATTGAGCCTATCCGAAAAAGTCAGCAAAAAGATCAATTGGAAGAAGCTGTTGAGAAAGTCATGAAGAAGCATGACAGCACTTTTCGGAAATTGGCGAAATGAGCTTTGATCCAAAATTTGTTTCCGTGGGTGATGTTCTCTACATTCATGAGAAACAATTGGAGAAATATGGAGGTTCAGACGGTATTCGTGACCGAGGACTTTTGGAATCAGCGATAACAACTCCACAAGCATCATTTGGTGGGCATTTTGTACACGAGGATCTCTATCAAATGTCTGCTGCCTATGCATTCCATATTGCAGAGAACCAACCTTTCATAGATGGAAACAAACGGACTGGGCTTGCAGCAGGGTTGGTATTTTTGGAGTTCAACGGGATTGAGCTTGATGATCCAAGTGGCGAATTATATCAAGCGATGTTAGATATCTCAGTACGAAAGCTTGATAAATCTGGATTTGCCAGGCTTCTACAAAAGCTCGTTGGTAAATGATTAGAAAGAAAGTTCATGGGTGATTTAAAAAAGCCATCTTCATCAGAAATGTGCACACCGGGCACCCATATTGTGCATGGGCACGAGAGAGTATGTAAATCAGGTACTGCTACCTGGGTTCACACACATGTAAGAAAGAATAAAGGAAAGATCAGACCCGGTCTTTTGAAAGAGAATATTCATTTCTTATTCTGGAACGCAAATCGGATCTTGATCTGAAATGAACGACCCGACTGTGCGTTTCAATCACATATTCGCATTTATTATGACCCGGCCTCCTTCGAAACGGAAAAGAAGAGAGATACGCAGCGCGCACCAATTTTGATTCTTTTAGATACTCTTCTATTTGGACTTCGGTCAAATGAGCTGACATAAAAAGTAGTCGTTTACCCCTGACGTTTTGTTAAAATGAATGAACACTTCGAATCAAATTACCAATCGACTCAATATCACACTTTTTGCCACAGTAAATTCTTGCTTGAAGAAACTGGTATTTTTTTACGCTCGACCGCCTGGTTCATTACAATCTGTAAAATGCTTCTATGCATCGTCTGATATTTTTGAGGTGTGACTGAATCGTGTTTGCTGTTTAAATCACTCCTCAATATCGAGGAGTCGGCATTGCTTTTCGTTCAGAGCCATAAATATTATTTAGATCAGATCAAATACTGAAGAAAGGGCAACTTGAATTTGATCTTGTTCGGGTAGACGGACAAATCCTACTTTTTTCTTAAAGAAAACGGAGGGTAATGTAAAAATTTCATGGCAAACTACCTTGCAGTCTTTAGTAATGCACGCTGTATATCCTCTTTGAAGAGGAACTTCGGTCAGCCTGACTCTTTCTGAGGAGTTTAGAATGGGGCAACAAACCGAAGTATTTCGTCCGCTTGGGTCAGCA
>JANNCA010000386.1:0-2900 GCA_031386075.1 Oligoflexia bacterium | reverse complement strand
ATCCATTAACCCGTAAATGGCAGAATCCCTGCGTTTTGAATGGATAGAGGCTATTTTCCATCTCCCTTCAAATTGTCGCGAAGGTGTGAACTCAGCGCCAAAAGGGTCGTCTTCATTTTTCTCATGGGCTGGGGCCAGAGTCGTTTGTTTTCCTGTTTCACCATCATTGGCCTGTGGAGTGGGGAAGGCTTCCGTTATTTGAAGGGGATCTGATGCGGGTTTGTTCTGGCCACAGCCTAAAATGCCGAAAAAAATGAGGAGGAAGATGAATGTTAAAAACGGAAAAACTCTTGTTTGCATTGAAATAATGCCTTATAGCAAGATAAGTTCCTTATGTCAGTAAATTAATCTTGTTCTGTGGTCCTATTGAATTCGGCAGTCAATTCTTAAAGTGATGACTCGGGCGCATTAGAGTTCACCAGATTCCTCAAATGAACAGGTATATTGAACATTGAGTTTCTTTATTGCACGATGAAATTCTTCTTCCGGATCCGGTTCGATTCCATCGTTATAAGAGTCAAATATTTGTTCAATTCCATCACGATATTGGGGGGAGATTTTTGAGAGGTTTTTGATTTTTTTTAGAATGGTTTCAACCCGTTTAAGATCAGATATTTTTAAGTATTTTTTGATTAAGTTTAAAAATTTGGGTAACTCGTGATTTTTTTCTAAGTTTTCTAAAGAGGATAAAAAATCAATCTGAGCCATCAGTCGCTTGCTCAGTTTGTTCTTGTAGCGATCCAATTGTAATGGGAGATGGGGGTCGGAGTTGATCTTCTCTAAAGCGCTTTTACTGCTTTCTTTCGAAGCTTTTAGGTCGTCCATTGAAATAATTGGATAGAGTTGTGCAGGGCCCATACCGTGAATAGTTCTGAGGGTATTTTCATCATAGGGACCTTCAATAAGACAGGGTTGGCCCAGCAGAGTGACATGGATTTCAGTCTGAGGGGATGCTTTTGCCCAGGCAGGTAAGGAGTGAGTCAGAGTGATCCAAGGCAGTGCTCCAAGACACACCCCTACGCCTACCACGCTGAAAAAATCACTGTACCCCCAAAAGGAGGGTCTTTGATTGAAGTCGGCTTCGAACTTGGTATTTAGGTCATGCATATAGGCAGTTTGAGTTTACTCATATTGAGTGTGTGTCGTCTACGACATCTCTATAAAATCTGAATGAGTTTCCATCCTGAGGCTCACGATTGACACGCGGGTAGATCAGTTTAACATAGAGAGGAGGGGTAGATGATTAATAGTTGTCTAAAATAATATATCATAGGAAATAGGCAAACTTTTTGAACTGATGTTACCAGGAGGTTTGGAACCAGATGAGTGGAAAGCAAATGTTAACACTTGTGTCTCAGCCGCAAGATTACTTTCGTGAACTCGTGATTGAAGCGTTAGGAAAACAAAAGGTTTCGACTCAGCCGGAAACAGAGTTTTATTTAGTGAACTTGCTCAACCAATTTATGACAACTGACCGCCTCTATTCCCGTGGTCCCGAAGGCGAAGTGCGGGATGAACCCCTTGCAATTATGGTTAAGGAGGCTCTCGAGGAGCCTCAGCCGTTGGCGCAAAGTGTTTTATTTCGTCATATTGGCGATGTTTCTCTCTATGTAGCGGGATTTTTTCAAGACAGCCTGAATCGAAAGCTAGTGGATGTTGACTACTATATTGATATGGGAGGAACCGCTTATCAGCAGGTTGCTTGTCGGGCTGGAGAAGACATGATGAAGGCTCTTTATCAGGAGCTGGCGGATAAGTTTGGTGCATTGGTGGAGGTTTTGGCCGAGGTGAGTGACAAGACAAGTCAACGCACGGAAAAAGATATTCTCCGGCTCTATGAGCTATGGATTAAGACAAAAAGTGAACGAGCGGCAAAGGCACTCTTTGAGGCGGGCATTCTTCCTAATGAAACACTAAAAAAAGACTGGCAGTAGGAAAACTCTGGATCGGGGGATGATTCCGAGAGCAGGGATCTAAGGTTCCAACAATACCCGATCCAGAATTTTCAAAAGCCCCTCAAGGACTGCCTTCTGGCGCTACTGAATCATTACGTTCATCATTTTGTCGCCTACTTTGAGCTTCCTGACAGTATCGAGACCTTCTACCACCTGACCAAAAACGGTGTAATTGTGATCTAAATGGGGGAAGGTCCCGAGTGAGATATAAAACTGAGAATCAGCTGAGTTTGGGTCGGATGCCCGCGCCATCGCAACAGCGCCCTCGATGTGGCGTCGATTATTGAACTCTGCGTCAAGTTTTTGCCCGCTTCCACCCGTGCCGTTACCCATGGGGTCTCCCCCTTGGACGACAAATCCAGGAACCACTCGATGGAAAGTCAGGCCATTGAAGAAGCCCTTGTTGATGAGCTCAACCATGCGCTTGACTGTTTTCGGTGCGTCATTAGGATAAAATTTGAATTTTATTATCCCAGTTGTGGTGGTCATCAGGACGGTAGCCTTTGAGAGACCACTCGCGTCAGCGGTTAAGTCTGGATTTGGATTACTGACGGTTGCGTCTATCATGCCGCTCGCACTGGGGCTAGGTCCAGTGCCAATGGCCGCCGGTGGGGGGGCTATGGCCGGAGGGGCGCTCGAAACGGCACTCACTTGAGATATTGGATTCGCCCGGGAGTCCAAGGGCGGGGGCGCCTTTTGACTATAAATGATGCTCGATACAATAAGACCCGATAGAATCAGTCCGAATAAACCTAAAAGCCATACACGCATAAGTTGACATCTCCTTCAAGAGAGCAAATATTACTCTCAACAAAGCATGTCTCAACAAAATTCGTTGCGTAGTATGAGCTTCTATGAACATTTTGACGAGCTTCGGGCTCGGCTGATGAAATGTTTAGGGGCATTTTTTATAGGGTTCGTGGCCTGTTATTTTATAGCGGACCC
>JANNCA010000353.1:0-6889 GCA_031386075.1 Oligoflexia bacterium | reverse complement strand
TCAAAATCACAAGATCCATACTCGATCCCCTTATTTGTCATCGCATCAGCCCACAGGCCAATGAATTTCATGGTTTAACTCACATGTAACTCTACGGGATTTGAGTAAGATTTTTTAGACCGGTACTTTAGACGAGGTACGCAGCATAGACATGAATTGGCTCTACGCCGGTGGCTCCCAAGTCTTTGAAGTGTTGTTTGATCTCTTGCTCTTTTTCTTCAAGTGCCAAATAAATCACAACACCTTGGAGAGTTGTCCGATCCAGAAAGGGTTCACCACGAGCTATTGCAAGGGCAAGGCACCGGACCAGAGTTGTTTTTCCAACCTTAGGCTTTCCTGCAACGAGTGAGATGCCTCCGGACGGGAGTGTTTTGTTCAAAATCCATGATTCTTTTGCGTCTGGCTTATTGAGAAGCTCCGACAATGGCGTTAACTGAAAGATATTCCGACCGTGCCTAATGCCGCCCGACTGATAAGGGGATGTGGCATCTAGACTGCGTTCAAATGGACCTTTGCCTTGACTGACCCAAACATCGAGCCAATCAACCCCCTTCTGTCCTTCAGGAATTGGTTCTTCTGGCAGGTGGATAAAGACTTTCTTTCCAATATTGGTCAGTTTTTCGGCCAATATCTTCGCAGTCTTCTGACCGGTTTCAGAGGCATTTTTGTCTGCAAAAATATGAAGCTCCTGCACTTGATCCGGTAGTTCCACCTCCTCCATGCCTTTCGCAGAAATTGCTGCACACGCAGGTAACTGTGTGGCCATCCGTACCGCAAGAGCTGTTTCAATTCCTTCTGCTATGGCCATTACGGGGGAAGGTGGGTCGAGATTGGCAGCATTTCCACGCATCGGTCCAAGTGATTTTTTAACCTCAGGTACTGCTGCCTTGTGCCCATCATCGGTCAGGTAAATCCTCTGAACTGCGACCAAGATGCCTTCTTGATTGGTGATTTTGGCAATGAGTGCAGGATAGGTTCCAACCATTTTCCCATCGGCATAGTATGGCAATGCAGGGTGCAAGCGAATGGTTGTGGGAACTGTGCAGTTTTTCAACCCTCGGTTGTCGAGATACAACTGGAGGGGGTTTGCCGCTGGATGACTCGCCTCTTTGCTTTCGTCCCATATGCTGAGTGCCAGTTCTGTTTTTGATTTAGATTGCCGCTTTGAACTGGTGAAAGAGCTTTGACCCATCAATCCCTTGGATCTAAGGGCACTCATAACGGAGTCTTGTGAGCACCCAACATGACAGTGAAATAATATTTTGCCATCGGACCCCTCTTCGAGTGAAATGGAGGGATTTTTGTCATCGTGAGCAGGACAACAGGCCAAGTATCCATTGCCGGATCTTTTACCGTGCAAGGCAGAGACAATTTCATTAAAGGTGCTCATCTTGAGCCTCTTCTCTCCGAAATTCTGCTGCAAAAAGTTCATCTATTCGACCTTGCAACCCTCGATCACCAAAATACTTTAACAGCCTTGTCCTAAGTGCATTCCAACGAGGCGATTCTGAAAGCTCCTGTTCGGTAGCCTCCAGTACAGAGCGTCGGCAGTCTTGAATCGTTTTGGTAATGTCGTCGTAGATTATTTTTATTCTTGTCATGCTACCCCCACATCAGAAGCAGGAGCGAATTGACGGGTGGTCGTGTTGGCCAAGTCCAATTCCATTTCCAGCTCCAAAAAAGAAACCCCCGAAAGTCGGACCAAGGATGATTCTCTCAAGGGTCGATTAATCGCATCATATGCGACCGAAAATTCCCAAGGTCCTTCACCTCTAATGAACGGAATCAAGCTCGATGTAAATTTGACCCGAAAGCTGAAGGGGTACCCAAATTGGCGTTCAGTTCTTTTTTATGAGCCAGCCTTGCATCATCGCTTCTCGTTTGATCGAATCCTGATCAAGTAAGCGAAGGCGAAACTCCTTTTCGTGCTCGTCGTTATGGATATCCCATTTTTTTCGGTAGGTGCGGATTCGCTTGAGGAGTGCATGTGGCTCCAATGAGAAGAGCGTTCCAGTCCATGTTTTGGGGATCATTTGATTTAGGGAGTTGGCGACAATGTCGATAACCACAGTTGTTCTAGGTAATTCAAGTTGCTCCAAGTATTTTTCCATTTGATAGAGCCAAAACGTAATGACCTTGGCGGCATTGTCCTCGTAGATTTGATAATCTTCCCATATTCTAGGATTAGGTCGGTCAGCGCGTCGTTTCGATTTTTCCTTCGAGAACGGCAGAAGCCCAATTCCGTTTAGGTCTAATATTAGTCTAACTGGTATATGAGCCTGAAACATCCGTACTGAATCTAAAAGGTGAATCAACTTAGCATGAACATGCTGTTCGTATGAAGCTAGAGGTTCGCCAGGATAAAGATGGCGAGGTTTTGTGACAAATGCCTGTAATTGCGCCTCCAGGGTGTCAGCTGTTTTTAAAATTGGCTGAATCTCTCGCATCCGGGATGTCTCTAACGGACCTAATCTCAGGACAATGAAGCGATTGAGAGTATCTTGTAAAAATGAATAAGAGCATTGCGAATGACTCTGATCCACCGTTCTCCGATACTTTTTTAGAAGCTATCTCAGTTGCCTTTTTTCTAAGGTCCCCCGTATTTAATTCAAGTTCTGGAAGGGTAAGGGGTACTACTTTTTTTTTACCGAATCTATGAACTGCTGCATCAACTCTTCGAGTACCGGAGAAGCGGCTACGTCGCCACAAGCCTTCCTGAAAGCCTCGTATACCGCTTTAGAGAGGTATAGGGACGTTTTTTCTCGATCGTCCTTCTTACCTACTGAAAGTTTCTCTAGAATGGCCTTACCGTCGATTTTCATGATTACTCCTCCAATTTCAATAGCTGTCATGATTCTATACCTCAAACATCGGTATCTGTTCATGATTTATGTAAGGTTTTATGCTTCCAGTCAGGTACGAGCTATATCTTGACTAAATAGGTACATTATGAGATCCTCTTTATGTAGGGAATGGAGGAAGTATGGGGTCAAACCCCTCACTCAGAGTCGCCACTTATTCGCGTGTGTCCACAGCTCATCATGATCAAAATCCAGAAATTCAAGTTAATGAACTGCGTCGGTACTGTCTGGCAAGATCTTGGACGATCACCCATGAAATTGTGGATCATGGCTATACCGGAGCCAATGATCAGCGACCTGGACTCAAAGAGTTGCTCCAGCTCGTTCGGTCGAGAGAGGTGGACGTGGTAGTGGTAGTGGTGGTCAAGCTGGACCGCCTTTTTCGGAGCCTCAAGCATTTGGTTACGGTACTGGATGAACTTAACGAGCTGAATATCCAATTCATCGCTACCAAGGACAATGTGGACTACTCCACCCCCTCCGGTCGTCTTTTTGTCCAGGTCCTAGGAAGTTTGGCTGAATTTGAAAAAAGCCTCCTCAGAGAAAGGACCCTCATGGGGCTGCAACATGCTCGTTCAATTGGGAAGCGTCTTGGGCGGCCTCCTACTTCGGATAGGGAGGCTATCGTAAAACTGCGAGAACAAGGATTGACCTACACTGAGATTCAAAACAGGCTTGGAGTCTCACGAGGTGCCATCTACCGGACTTTGAAGCTTGGAGCAGCGTTGGGGACTGTCTCGAAATCGTCTCTGATTGCGCCACGCAAAGTCGAGTAAAATCAAAGGTCAAAATCGTGGTTTTGCCTGTTCCTAATACGAACGTTTGTGGGACGGACCATTACAGATGATCCCGACATTCTGTGAAGCAAATGAATAGTTGCATATTACTGCTATAAGCAGTAATATAGCCCCATAGGCAGCGTGCATGACAAAAATATCCTGGTCAAAGAATGTCGAGAAACAGTTAGACAAACTACCCGACGTAATTGTTCGGAAGTTTCGTATGTGGGTGTCACTGGTGGAATTTAGCGGAGTTGCTGAGGTTAGAAAGCGAAGTGGCTTTCATGATGAGCCGCTCAAAGGTAAACGAGCTGGCCAGCGGTCTATTCGCTTAAATAAAGCCTATAGGGCGATTTATATCGAGGGTAAGGACGAAGAATTAGAGTTAATTGAAGTGATCGAGGTAAATAAGCATGAGTACTAAAAAATATGGATCTAAAGACCTGGAAAAGAGATTAGGCAAAGCCACGATTGGCGAATTTATCCGTACCTGGCGAACTTCTGAAGAAATGACCTTAAAGGAATTTGGAAAAAAGATTGGAATGTCTGTGGCCAATCTTTGCGATATCGAGAAGGGCCGCAAAGGAATCAGTCCAGAAAAGGCTCATCAAATTGGTTTGGCAATCGGAGTACCTCCTGCGTTACTGGTCAAAATGGCTGTCGAGGAACAGCTATCTGCAGCTGGTTTATCTTATACGGTCGAACTTGAACCAGCTGC
This sequence comes from Oligoflexia bacterium, assembly GCA_031386075.1. Lineage (GTDB taxonomy): Bacteria > Bdellovibrionota > UBA1018 > UBA1018 > UBA1018 > CAIYTD01. The sequence continues at coordinate 2,531 of JANNCA010000353.1, read as the reverse complement.
CTAGGAGTATCCACGAGCGGTACGTCAGTTCACTCAGCGGCAAAATTTGAACCTAGATCAGTAAAATAGTCCGCCAGTGTTTGGTAAGCTTGTGAAACCTCTGGCACTTCAAAAACGTGAGCAGGAGTCCGGTTATACTGGAGGAGCAGGAGTCGGACCAAGACTTCTGTAATACTTTGCGAGAGTTTGATGAGCTTCGGCAATTTCAGGCTCATAGGTCGTTTCTGCGGAAAATTCGTGCAATCGGGCTGCTTCCAGATTCAGTTCTTCGGCACTCAATTCTGAAATTTGAACTTCATTCGATTGCACTTCAATTTTTTGCTCCACTGCCTTCCTTTTCGGGTAGAGGAACGCCATAAGACTCATGAGAGTATCAATCTGTTTCTCAGGATGCAGCTGTGGTAGCAATGTGCCGATTTGAGAAAGGACATCAATCCCCAAATTCTTGAGCTGATCTTCAAGATCCTGAGTCTTCTTATTCGAAGTACCCTTTTGGCGTCCTCCTGTCTTTGGTAATCCTGGTCGTCTAGACATGAATCTACTTTAACAGACTTTAGATTGGGATATCCAGCCTGACAAAGACGGTATTTTCCATTCCCCACAGTCGAAAACAGCCTCGCAGAATACAGTTGGTCAAAAAATCCGACAAAATTCAAAAAATCGAGAAATGGGACTTTTCGGAGCAACGTATCTTTTTGGAATCCTTCCGCTATTTTCCTTACAGATTATCCATAGTTTATATAATAAGTAGGTCGAAACTCTCAAAAAATTCGCAACAATTCAAAAAGTTGGAAAAATTCAAAAAATCCGATACGATTCAAAAAATTCAGACGAAAGGAGAACCAAGCCTGGAGCGGCTAAGTAGCTGAAATTGCTCATTGGAAGGTAATAATAGGACGGATTTAATCAGCTTCGTGACATCACGGATTCTGCGGCGTCGGTTGTCGAGGATTTAACTCCGGCTTCTATGCCTGTAGGTAGGCGTAATGTAAATGTGCCTGGGGAGTCCACTTGGCGCAGAGAAATTGAAGTACAACCTGGAACGAATAAGCCAGCCACAATTGAAGGTCGAGAGTTTTCTGGCCATTCCCTTGACCGTATGCAAGAACGAGGGTTAACCCCAAGGCTTGTGGATAATGCTATTAGAAATGGCGAGGCTTCTCCTGATCCAATTCCTGGTAGGTTGAGACATTTTGACGCAGAAAATAATGTAACTGTTCTCACTGATGCTGCAACCGGAAATGTAATAACTCTCTTCTTCGGAAGGCGATGACGTATGATAGCTGACTTAAATGATCATGATAAGCGTCAATTGAAAAGAATGTATCTGAGACTAGACTATTTTCATGATGGAAAGATTCAGATTCATAAGTTGATTAATGACATGGACGCATTAGTTGGCAATCTCGAAGAAGTCCCTAAAGAATGGAAAGATAAATTTATTTCCTATTGGGCCGATTTAGAGATTGTTTACTCAAATGCCCTTTATGAAGAAAGAAGTAAATTTGATGAGCAGGATGTTAAGCGAATTGAAGAGAGTTTGAAAAATCTAAATTCCCTTCTAAATTCGCTTATACCAAAGGAGCAGCTGGAAGACGTTGAACTGTAGGAATCTTTTTAAGATTGAGGTTCATAAGGACTCACGCTCTGAGCGTCGCAAGCTCTGAAATGCCCATACAGGAGGAAGCTGGAGGTTAGGTGAATGAAACGAATCGAAGATTGGTTGATGGATGGACTTTGTTTTGGTCATTCTCATTTGGGAAAAAACACTGAGCGTCTCCATATTCCCACTTTTTGGGAAGTGTCTCATGATTTGGCTAAATATGTTAATGAGGGTTTATTGGTTGAAATTCCAGGTTCTTGCAGTCTTGCCGACATATTTGAACTTGAACGAAATTTTTACAAATCTAATGCTTCATATTCAAGACTTCTGGAGTCAGATTACACGGGAAGAGTAGAGACAGTGCAGTTTAGGTCTGTACCAGGGAACACATTGTATCAACTAGAATTTTCCAAAGCGGATAGAACGCCTTTGAGCGGACATTTTAGAAAAATAAGTGAATACGAGAGTTGCAATAAGGGTGGTCCAGCCGGAGCTGAGGAAAAGATCCAGTACGAATGATTTGAACACCTTGTTGAAAATGCGTATAAAGGTGGTCTCGATGGTGATCAAATTTGGGAAAAAATCATTAACAAAGCGGCAACACCTAATAAAAAATTAATTGAAGTACCAGCTGGCAATACCTACTACCATGGTCCAGCAGCACCTCAAGGAAGGATGGTAGGCGGAGGCGATCAAGTCTTTTTTGAAAGAATTCCACCTGAGCGGATCAAACAACAAGGGAACTTTTAAAATGAAAACGGCGGAAGAAATTCTTTGTGATTATATAGCTGCCGAATTTCCGTCATAGGGGGCCACCCAATATCCATCAAAGGGTACCAGTTGATTTCCATCAATGGGGGCCACTGAATATCCGCCATTGGGGGCCATCAGCGTGAAATTTGTTTGAGCCGACATATTCGCCATTCGT
>JANNCA010000312.1:0-6136 GCA_031386075.1 Oligoflexia bacterium | reverse complement strand
AGCAGAGTTCGAAGTCCATGTTGACTGCTACTCATCCTTCGTTACCTTCTCCTATACTTTTTCTGTGCGTTTGACTCCAAAGAGTCCTGTGGGTTTAAATAGTAAGATAAGAATTAAGATGGCAAATGCCAGCGCATCACGATAAGTGGGGGCCCAGTAGCCAACAAGAAACTCTTCCGCAAGTCCAAGGGTCACGGCACCCACGACCGCCCCTGTGATATTTCCGACTCCACCCAGAACGGCTGCCACAAATGCTTTCAATCCCGGCATAGTGCCCATCAATGGGTCAATTTTAGGGTAGGTGAGTCCAACCAAAACTCCTGCAGCTCCTGCTAAGGCAGAGCCCAGCATAAAGGTAGCAGAAATCACTCGGTTAGTTGGGATGCCCATGAGGCTTGCAAGGTCATGGTTAAAACTCACTGCCCGCATGGCTCTTCCAAGGCGGGTGTGAAAAATGATGTATTGGAGTACTGCCATCAAGAAGATGGAAATCAAAAAAACAAAAACCTGAAGGGGGTTGATTTTTAGTTCTCCAATAGACCAATCTACGGAGGGTTGGAAAAGCTGAGGGAAAAATTTGGGGTCTGAACCAAATAAAAGTTGACCAGAAAATTCTAGGAAGAGTGAAACACCTACTGCTGTAATGAGAATATTAATTCGGGGAGATCGTCGAAGGGGTCGATAAGCGAATCTTTCGATAATAAAACCGGCGCAAGCGCACCCGGCCATCGCTACAGTCAATGTAACAATCAGGGAAAAAATTGAGGAAGTCTGTCCAAATCCAAATGCCCGGGAAGTGTAGAGGCCAATAAAGGCACCGAGCATATAGACATCGCCATGAGCAAAGTTGATCAGCTGAAGAATACCAAATACCATGGTATACCCCAACGCAATCAATGCATAGATACTTCCTAAAGAGAGTCCATTTACACAATGTTGAACAAATTCCAACATAAATTAGTTTAAATTAGGGATTAACCGTGGTCTGATAATGAAAATTTCCATTTTTTACGACTTTCAGGACTACCGCTGATTTTACAGCGTTTCGATTACTGTCGATCGTAATGTTACCGGTTACTCCTTGATATCCTTTCGTGTTAGCTAAAGCATCACGGATGTCCGCTCCTGACAAGCTTTTTGCTCGGCTCATCGCATCGGCGAGAACTTGGGCAGCATCGTAGCCCATCGCAGCAAGACCATCTGGCATGGTTCCGTAAGTTTCTTTAAATTGTGAAATAAACTGTTTAATTTGAGGTGCCTGACTTTCATTCGAGTAGTGATTTGAGAAGTAGGAGTTCTCAATAGCAACTCCCCCGATTTCAGTCAATTTGGGAGAATCCCAGCCATCGCCCCCCAAGAGGGGCACACTCATACCCAGTTCGCGAGCTTGTCGAGCGATGAGGGCTACTTCAGTGTAGTATCCAGGAATATAAATGGCTTCGGGTGCCTTGGCTCGGATTGCAGTGAGTTGTGACTTGAAGTCGATGTCTCCTGAATTGTAACTTTCCTCAAGGACGATGACTCCTCCACCTTTTTGGAATGAAGATCTGAAAAACTCAGCTAACCCCGTACTGTAGTCACTTTTAACATCCCTCAAAACAGCGACTTTTTTAACTTTTAAGTCATTTAGGGCAAATTTAGCCATGACTTGACCTTGAAATGGGTCAATGAAGCAGACTCGAAAAATATAGGTTCCGAGTTCAGTGACTTTTGGATTGGTCGAAGAGGGGGTGATCATTGGAGTCTTGTAATCTTGAGCAATGGCAGCCATCGCCATGCTGCGTGAACTGGCTACCTCACCCAGAATGGCCGATACTTTTTGTTGGGTGATCAGTTTTGTGACAGCAGTTGCAGCCTCATCGGGTTTGCTTTGATCATCCAGACTGATCACTTCAAATTTCCTGCCTCGAACACCCCCTGCTTGGTTGAGTTGCTTAATGGCAAGTTCAATGCCTTGATGGGTTGAAAGGCCAAAGGTTGCTTCGGATCCGGTCATCGACCCTACCTCGCCTAAACGAATAGGGTCTAAGGGATTTGAATCAGAATTGAGGCCGGATAAGTGATCAGAGGACGAAGTTGTGTTTTTCTTGGTACAACCCATCATATTCATCAGGAATACTGACGATAAAAGTAAGGTCCTCACTAGATGACTTATACCTGACTTTTTCATTTATATTTCTCCATTCGTTGACCACAGATTCCATAATCAGTAATATGCGTCAATAGGACGTGTGTCAACGAATGGCAGAGAAAACACAAAGAAATCCAATAGACTTTCCTTACGCTATACGAAGTTTCGTCGGTTACCTTGAAGGTACGAACAAATCTGTTTTAACGATCAAGAGTTATCGCTTAGATATTCAAGCGTTTCAAGATTTTTTAAATCAAGAATATTCTCATTCATCTTTCAAGTTGAATGAAGTCAATCGCGATGACGTCGCTCGTTATCGAGAATTCCTGAAAGAAAAGGGATTTAAAATTAATACCCGACGAAGAAAGATTTTAACTGTCACAAAATTTCTCAATTACTTAGCAGGTCGGAAAAAAGTTTCTTTGGAAATGGCTAAGAAAATACCAGCACCTCACAAAATGGAGAGAGTTCCGTTTACGGTTTCATCGGAAGACCTTTTGGCAAAAATTTTAAAGTTGCCGGAGATTACTTTGATTGACTTAAGAAACAAGGTCTTGCTTTGGACTCTTGCTGAAACCGGTTGTTTAGTCAGTGAATTGACTCAGCTTCGTTATGATCAATGGGTGCTTTCTTCATCTGAGTCTTGTTCCGTTCAATTAGGTGCTCAGTCGAGTCGAACCGTTCCAGTTTCTATTGAACTTTATGCTTCCCTTCAAAATCTCAAGAAAAAGTTTATTAAGCAATCTCATTGGATTTTTTCAGGTTTTAATCGATTTGGTCCCTTGGGCGGACCCATGACTTCACGGGGAGTTGAACTGTTAGTGAAACACCACAGAAAGGTTTTACAATACCCTGATATAACTCCGAGAACTTTTCGGCACTCTATTATTCTAAAATGGTTTCAGGACGGTCTATTGCAAGGCGAGATTCAAGCTAGACTGGGACTGAAGACTACTTATGCTTTTCGTTCCTATGAGCCGATCCTAAATGCTTTCCGGTCGATCAAATCCAAGTCGAAAACCACATCCAATCTCGAAACGAATTGACGGGAATTCTAAGTCCAGCCAGAATGGGGAAGAAGTAAATAAATAGACCAAACGCGGCACTTAAGTAAACCCATCGTGCCCACTTATGCTTTGCCCATTGCCCATATTCTAAGTGATGAAAAACATATCCTAGTGCGAAGCTCAACATCATTCCAGCAGGGTAATAGTAATAATAGAATGAAATTTTTCTTGGAATGATAATCCAGCAAGCATAGAAAACGGAGTAAAAATAGAATATAAAAAATGCGTCCCAGTTTTTATATCTCAACCAATCGCGGAGGCAAATAGCGATTGCAACAAGCCCTGTCCACATAATTAAGGGATTTCCTAATAAGAGAACTCCCCGTACCCATGATTTGTCAGAATTTTCTTTGTCAAAAGCATACCAAATCGGCCGCCGAAGGGTGGCCCAGTCGGTCCACTGACTCATGTAGGGGTGGCTTGAAACGACCCTGAGTTGCCCATCCCACATTTGATATTGCATAATAAAAAAATCAAAAACATTATGAATTGCACCAGGGATAAATAAAAAAGGTATAAAAGTAAAAAAATAAGCGACAATTGGAATTACCCCGAGGGTAATTGTTAAGTCTCTGTACCTTAGATCTCGCCAAAGGTTTGGTCTGTACCAGTCCTCTTTACTAGGATTTGCAAAGGTAGTTTGCCAGCTTTGTAAGAGTCGGACTAAAAAAATAAGCAAAAGGATAGCAGCCCAGGGAATAATTCCAAACCATTTACAGGCCGTGCCAAAACCTAACATCAGACCTGAAAAAGCAAGTAACTTTCGACTTTCTTTTAAGGTGTATTTTACATTCCAGCTTGCGCAGAAACCTACCAATGCCCAAATTAAAAAACCAAACATAAAGGTGTCCAGCATTCCAATGCGAGCTTGAACGTAAAGAAGCTGATTGAATACTGTCAGCAGGGTAACCCAGAGTGCAATTCCCTGAGCCCCTAGTAGGACTAAGGCTAGGGCGTAAACGCCTACCAGAGTGAACGATCCAAAAAGGGTACTCATAAAACGCCACCCTATGGGTCGATCGCCAAAGACCTGAATACCGGCGGCAATCAGTAGCTTCCCGAGAGGAGGGTGTTCCCAGTTGTGATTAGGTTCCAAATGGATAAATTGTTTGGCTGATGGAACATAATGAAACTCATCAAAGTTGACTGTCCGTGGGAACTGAATATTGACCAGAAATAGGATTTGGCTCAGGAAAAACAGAATGAGAGAGGTGACCACCGTCTGTTTAGAGAATCGCACAATCTCTAGACTAAATCCGTATGGCCTTCTGGTCAAGGTCAGGGGTGACAAATGGTTCTGTCTTGGGTAAAAGTCGAATCTATGACAGAATTTAAAGAAATTGAATCTAAAGAAATCGGCCGAAATGAACCCTGCCCCTGTGGGAGTCGCAAAAAATATAAGCGATGTTGTGGGGTCAGTGCCGCACCTAAGTTAACTATGCCGAAACCAATGCCAAATGATTTAGGTTATGATCCTTCTATTTTGGATCAGTTTGATCCGCAAATGATGATGCAAATGACGCAAGCATTCCAAAAGCTTCCAAAAGGCCAGCTTCAGCGAATGCAGGCACTCATGCAGAAAGCAATGAATGGAAAAGACATTACTTCTGAGGCGCAGGAATTTGAAAAATCTCTGCCTCCAGATTTCCAACAAATGATGAGTTCATGGGCAGTGCCTCAGTTAAATGATCCAGATCTAGTGGAGAATCAGAAAGGAGCACTAGAAATAGAGCAACAAAAAATGACCGAAGACCGAGCACGTGAATTAATCGTTCAAGCCATCGCTGAAGGCGCTATTTCTCGTGAACAAGGCGATAGCCTTTTACAGCTCAATCCAAGCCCACCTTCAATTCAAATTCAAGGAGAAAGCCGTAACCAAGAAAACTCTCAAACAGAAGTGAGTGTGGGCGTCACGGAAGAAGGGGCGACCTCTAAATTCGGGCGCTTGTGGAAGAATATTTCAGGAAAGCGACCTTCATGAGTTCTTTCAAAATCATTGGAACCATCCAAATACAGCCATTAGTGGGAGCTCCCTTAGCTGAACATTCACACCCTTCTGAAATCCTTCAAAAGGCTGGATTGGAGGCGGTTCAAGAGGCTCAAAATTTGGTTCAAGCTGGATTTGATGCAGTCATCCTACAAAACTATGGAGACTCACCCTACTTTAGTTCTCAAGTGCCCCTAGAAACGGTATCCTGCATGGCTATTATTGCTGCAGCCGTTCGTGAGGCAATTCAGGCTATTTTGGGAATTGAAGTTTTAGGCAATGACCCCAAATCCGCCTTGGCCATTGCGTCGGTCACGGGTTGTGATTTTATTGTAGCCCATCTAAAATCCATTGAAGGATCGGTACCCCTTTCAGAGCCAGGCTGGGCAGAACTCCTTCGTGAAAGGGAGCGCCTTCATTCACCTGTGAACCTATTGACAGAAATCCATTCAGTCCCAATGCTGAGCCAAATGTTTAAACAGTTGAGTTGGGCTGATGGTGTGATCCTAGACGCTCACCTCTGGCAGGGACCTGAAGAATCGGCTAAAATCAAGGTTCCCCTTTATCTCAAGTTGGAAGACGATGAAACTCTTGCCTCTTTTCTGAGGATCAAACCGAAGGTACAGGGCGTTATTTTAGGATCGATTCTGAGAAAAAAAAACGAGAAGGCGATGGGTACTCCTGCGGTTCTTGATACCAAGAGAATGAAAGAAATTGTGAGGGAATTAAAAGGGATTCAGCGGAAAATAAAAACTCCCAAGCGAAAAGAAAAAGCTAAAGGGAAAGCTAAGGGAAAAGTTAGAAAAAAATGAAATCTAAAAAAGGCCTGGGGCGATTAGTTTTAAAGAGCTTTCAAAGGAAACCATCACCAAAATTATTAGATCCGCTTGCTAAAAAAAATCGCCCTCCTTTCGCAAAGGCCACTTTTAGACTCAGTTTATCTCAGATGCA
>JANNCA010000299.1:0-20522 GCA_031386075.1 Oligoflexia bacterium | reverse complement strand
GTTGCACTGGGTACCCATAAAAAACCTAAAACTGTTGAATCTCTGGCCGGGCGATCATTCTTTCCTCGACTACGTGATGCGTGACTGTCCCTTTATGGGGACGATTTGGTATGAGGGAAAGAGTGTGACGCGATCCTGGATTCAGCCATTAGGAAAGGGTTGAATCTATTTTTTTCTGATCATGAGGGCAGTCTTCAGAAACTGAAGACCTTTATAGTTTTCTTCTGCAAAGCGGAGACCCCAGTCTGATTTGAAGAGGATAACCGGTTGACCGTCTCGGTCTTCCAGACAGCGAGTGTCTTCTCGGCGCTCAAAGTAGTCAGCATCAAGCCCGGTTCCTTGCACCCAGCGGGCATGAATATAGGGCAATCTTTCGATTTTGGCTTGGACGTTGTATTCTGATTTGAGTCGTTGCTCGAGGACTTCGAATTGAAGTGCCCCTACTGCTCCAAGGATAGGGTCCTTATCTCCCAACCCTCTTTGCCGGTAGACTTGTACGACGCCTTCTTCAGCAAGCTGTTCCAGGCCTTTTTTGAGTTGTTTTCGTTTCATAGGGTCTAAAATCATGACACTGGCAAAATGTTCCGGCGAGAACCGTGGGACCCCTTCGTACTCAAAGACCTTGCCTTCGCAGAGAGTGTCTCCGATCCTGAGTTCACCGCTCGTATCCAATAACCCGACAATGTCGCCAGGCCACGCATCTTCGATGACCACCCGTTCTTGGGCAAAAAAGTGAAGCGGTTTTGAAAGTTTCATGTCCTTCTTGAGTCGGGCATGTTTGACAGACATATTCCGAGTAAATTTACCCGAACACACCCGCATGAAGGCGACTCGATCGCGATGCGCTGGATCCATATTTGCTTGAATCTTAAAAATAAAGCCTGAGAACTTGCTAGCGGTGGGATCGATCAAGCCCTCGTTCGTTTTCCTTGGCACCGGAGATGGAGCAATTTCGATGAATCGCTCTAAAAATCGTTGGATCCCAAAGTTATTCATCGCACTTCCAAAAAACACGGGGGTCAATTGCCCTGCAAGGACTTTTTCTGCATCGAAGGGATCGCCCGCGTATTCGAGGAGTTCGAGTTCAGCCTTCAGCTGTTCGTGGAGTTCTCTGCCTTCGTCCTGATCGTTTCGGGGACCGCTCATGAGCTGAACAAAAAGGGGGTCGTCAATGCCTGCGACTTTTTTGGGTGCTAGACGGCCCTTGACGTTGGCTTCTCCTTCCGTCTGAAAGAATAAAACCTCGTTAGCCTGTCGATCGTAAACTCCGCGAAACCGATCCCCGAGTCCAATGGGCCAGCTCAAAGGGCAAGACCGTATCCCCAGTACCTTTTCGAGTTCATCCAGCAGGTCGAGTGGATCGCGGCTGGGGCGGTCCAATTTATTCATGAAGGTGAATATAGGGATTCCCCTCATTCGGCAGACTTCAAAAAGTTTCCGAGTTTGAGCTTCCACGCCTTTCCCGGCGTCAATGAGCATGACGGCAGCATCGGCTGCTGTGAGCGTTCGGTAAGTGTCTTCCGAGAAGTCTTTGTGTCCGGGGGTATCGAGTAGGTTGATTTGGATCCCCTGATATTCAAACTGAAGAACGCTGGAACTAACTGAAATTCCACGCTGTTTCTCAATGTCCATCCAGTCGGATGTCGTGTGGCGCTGGTTGGCTTTTGCTCGAACCGCACCGGCTAAATGGATGGCCCCACCGTAGAGAAGGAGTTTCTCAGTCAGGGTGGTTTTCCCTGCATCTGGATGTGAAATAATCGCAAAAGTCCTTCTGCGAACGACTTCTTTTTGAAGCTCAGCTTCTAATGGGTGGCTCATTTGAGGAGAACTTAGTCTATTTTTGATCTAAATCCTAATTCAAATCCTAGCGGAGAGAGGCTCGGGCTCTGAGCTGAAGCCTAAAGTGTCTAGAGTTTGCATTTTTTAAGGATCTAAGCTAATTCCAAGCAAGTCATGAGAGTGACAATAATCTATGCTTTCTACCGCCGATGAAATATCAAATTTAGCCGCACATTTAATTCAATTCCCTGTGATCGCTTTTGACACTGAGTTTATTCGGGAATCTACTTTTTATCCCATTGTGGAAATTATCCAAGTGGCCACTGAACAGGAATCTTGGCTGGTGGATGCTCAAGCCTTCAAGAAAAACTATCGACCTGGAGATCATCATGGCTATGATCCAGGTATTCAGCCCTTATTGGATGTCTTTACGAATCGGCAAATTCTAAAGATTGTCCATGCCTCCCAAGGTGATCAAGAATGTCTTTTTACGAGTTTTGGAGTGGTGGCTTCACCTACTCTCGATACTGCCGTAGCCGCTTCTCTGTGTGGGCTAGGAGATGGGATTGGTCTTGGCAAACTTCTCAAAACAGTCCTAGACGTCACCCTGAATAAAGGTCACGCAAGAACAAATTGGTCTGTACGACCCTTGCCCCGTCAGCTGACCGAGTATGCCCATGCGGATGTGACTCATCTTGTGCTGCTGGGTAAGAAGCTTTTGGAAGAGTTGGATGTGGGTGGGCGCAAAGACTGGGCCTTTGAACTCTCGGCAAAATGGGAGGATGAGTCTCTTTATCAGTTCGATATTCAGGAGATGACCCAGAGACTCGCGAAAGGGGGGCGGTTTGACCCCCAGAGCTATGGCGCTCTACGCGAGCTCGTGCAATGGAGAGAGGATCGGGTTCGTCAACTGAATCTCCCTCGGCGCTGGGTGGCGGATGATCATGTGCTACTCGATTTGGCCCACGTGAGGCCACAGGATCTTGCTCATCTCAGTTCATTCCGGGGGCTCAACAAAGGGGAGTTGAAAAATAGTGGAGAGACTATTTTGTCAGCACTCCGAAGAGGTGAGAAAAATTTGGAAGGAACCTTTCCAAAGTCTTCTCGCCCAGCGATTCCAAGCCCGGAAGAATCCCAGGTTTTGGAAGTTGTGCGATGCTTTGTAAGCATTTTAGCCGATCGTCATCGAATCGCAGCCAAACATTTGCTGACGACTTCGAAGCTTTTACCGCTTCTTCGAGGTCATATTGCAACCCAAGCGGATCTGGTCACGCAGGGAATTTTAACGATGGAAGCCGCTGAACTGATCGGTGAGGAGCTGATCGCCATGATTCAAGGCAAGCGTGCCCTTGTGATTCAATCCCAGGACAGGGGTGGCTCTCAGGCGAAGCAGGTTGAAGTGAAAGTGATCTAGGGGAAGTGCCTTCTTTCAAGGGGTGGCCATTACCGCTTGGTCAGGGTAATGTAGAGTGAGAATCTCTATTTTTAGGAAATAAAGTTGCCTAAAAATAGAGAATTTGAGACTATGTAAGTATGTTTCTTAGAAGCCTTAAAATAAAACAACTCGTTGAAAACAAAAGTCTATTACTCCTAGGCCCACGGCAAACGGGAAAGTCTACCCTCATTCGGTCAGCAGTCCCCGATGCACTTTTTATCGATCTATTGGAAGCAGACACTTTTAGACAACTTGTCACGTATCCTGAGCGAATCCGGGAGTGGATCGGCTTAAAGAAATATCGAGTGGTGGTGATTGATGAAGTTCAAAAAATACCTGTCCTCTTGGATGAAGTGCATCGGCTGATCGAGCTGGATAAGAGTCTTCGTTTTATTTTGACCGGAAGCAGTGCGAGGAAGTTGAAGAAAGTTGGGGTAAATATTTTAGGGGGCAGAGCCCGAAGGGTGGAGCTGAATCCCATTACCACTCAGGAATTTAAGACGACTTCTCTCGGACTGCCCATGCTACCCACCCTTTTACAGTGGGGTGGCTTGCCTTCCATTCTGACTTCAAAAACCCCGAAAGAAGATCTCAAGGATTATGTCGGGACCTATTTGCTAGAAGAGATACAAGCTGAGTCATGGGTACGGTCGCTTGAGAATTTTTCTCGATTTTTAGATTCCTCAGCGCTTGTAAATACGGAGCAACTCAACTATGCAGCAGTTGCTTCGGATGCAGGAATTCCAAGTAAAACTGTGCAAGAATATTTTCAACTCCTAGAAGATACTTTAATCGGTAAACTCTTGCCGCCTTTTCGAAAAACTAAGTCCAGGAAAGCCATGGTTTCTCCTAAGTTCTATTTGTTTGACGTGGGGGTTTCGAACGCTATTTTGGGAAGGTGGAGTTTGGGTCTAAAGACACCCGAGTACGGCAAAGCATTTGAGCATCTTGTTTGGAGGGAAATTTCTAGCTACATTTCTTACTGCAATGCGGATTTATCTCTTTCCTATTGGAGGGCAGAGAATAAATTTGAGGTGGATTTTATTCTTCAGATGGATGGTCAAAAGGAACCTATTTGTGCCATTGAAGCGAAAGCGAAAGATAGGATCAGTGAGAAAGATTGTATCGGGCTTGAAGCTTTTTCTGAGGACTTTCCTGCAATTAGAAAAATAATCGTCTCTCTAGAGACTAAAGGCAGAAAATTAGAAAATGGAATAGAAGTTTGGCCGGCAGAAGAATTTTTTTCTGCCCTATGGGGTGGAAATTTGATTTTATAGACTCCAAGATTATTTATAGCGATGCTCTAACTACCTAATAACGGCAATAGATTGACCGGAACAAAAGTTTTTTCGTCCGGCCCTTTCTGAACGTAAAGAATAGGTGCTTCCGCTGAGTGTTTGTTCTTTAGACTTTTGATAAATTCAGAGAAATCTTTCGCACTATGAATTTTTTCCTGATTGGCACTCAGAATAATATCTCCAACGGTTAAGCCGGCGTCATCAGCCGGGCTCCCTAACTCGACTTTTGAAATGAGTGCTCCAATATGGGCAGGGATTCCAAAAAGTTCAATAAATTCTCGAGGAATGTCTTCAACTTCTAAACCTAGATCTGAAGCCGCGGATGGGAGGATGCTTCCACTTTGCCCCGCTTGTTGGAGAATTTGTGCTTTTTGAGGGAGGGGTTGTTCTTGGATGGCTGCCTGGAGGTGTTCGTTTTTTCCGTCTCTTGAAATTTCAATTGGAATTTTTTTTCCAGCCTCAGTTTGTGCAATCAATGCTTTCAGCTGTTCTGCGGAATGAATCGAGGTGTTTCCAAACTGGGTAATCACATCGCCGGTTTTTAGTGCTGCTTTTTCAGCAGGACCTTGGGCAATGATTTGGCTAATGAGAGCTCCCTCCGTCGACGGTCGTTTGAAATAATGGGCCAAGTCGGCATTTAAATCTTGAGCGCCAATTCCGAGCCATCCGCGAATGACTCTGCCGTGAAGGAGGATTTCTTCAGCAATTTTTTTTGCTGTTTTGGAGGGGACAGCAAAGCCAATTCCGATGAAACTCCCTGTTTGAGAAAAGATCGCCGTGTTGATCCCTATCATTTGTCCATGGGCGTTCAGGAGGGGGCCGCCTGAGTTTCCAGGATTGATCGCGGCATCGGTCTGAATAAAGTCCTCTACGTCCAGAACCCCGAGCTGTCCCCGGCCCAGAGCACTGATGATTCCAGAGGTGACCGTCCGGTTGAGTCCAAATGGGCTCCCTATCGCTAACGCACAGTCACCCACGGCTAGCTGATCTGAGTCCCCAAAAGTAAGTGTAGTTAGCTTTTTCTCGGGACGCTTATCGAGTTGAATGACCGCAAGGTCGGTATTGGCATCGCTCCCTAGGAGGTGAGCGGGGAGTTTAATTTTATCTTCAAAGGTGACTGTGACCTTCTCAGCTCCTTGGATGACGTGTTCATTGGTGAGAATGACTCCGTCGGTACTAATGACGACACCTGAGCCGACCCCTAAAGTGCGTCGTTCTCCAGTGCCCAGATTGAAGTCGCCCTCAAAACCTGTTCGAATACTGGGGTTTCTGATGGTAGTGATGCTGACGACTGCAGGGATAGCTTTTCGAGAGATTTCATTCAGTGCTCGGGAGGTTTGGAGTAATGCTACAGAGTGGAGTTCGGGCTGGGGGCCCGGTTCTTCCCCGGCGAGGCGGCTTTGATTGGGCAAGGCGCTGAGTGCGATTGCAGTCAGCGAGCAGAGAATCAGTCCAGGCGACCAGGTCATTCCGAATTTACTCATGCTTGAGGAAGTGCAGGGGGAATGCCAGAGGTGGGGGAAGTTGGATGCGGAGAGCTGGTAGAGAAAAAGTAAATTGGAATGATTTCAGGTTTACCCTTATCTGATTTAAAAATTTATTTCTGCGTCCTTGTGTGTTCTTATGGAGTGAAAGTTGAAATTTTCTCCGAACCTGTCTCTGCAAAGCACAGCGGTTCGATGATGATGTGAAGCCACGTAGCTTTGCCTACCCACCTTGGACCGGAGAGGAATACCATACGATTCTATTTTAGCGCGAAAGATGAGTGGATGCGCTCAAGATTTTACTATTGGAGAATTTTTTGGTTAGCGGCACAGCACTTCTTGTGTTTTTTTCCGCTGCCACAGGGACAAGGGTCGTTTCTGCCAATCTTAGGTTCGGGCCGTCGATAAGTTCCTATTTGGACGCCTTGGGCATCTAAGAAGCGCCAAACGCCCTTTTCTTTTTCAAAAAAGCTTTTTTCAACATGTTCCTCGTCTTTGCCGTCGGCTCGGTATTGGGCAGAGAAAATAAGAGTTCCCTGGCTGTCGGTGGCGAGGCCGGCTTCAACCTGCATGACTTTGAGTCCGAGCCATTCCGAGTTTTTAGACCAGTCTTCGATCTCATCTCGTTTGACTTCGTTTTTCGTTCGAGAATGATGGGTGGCCAAGATGTAGTCCACGTCGCCCCGGGTAAAAGCTGTATAACGGGCGCGGAGAAGCTCTTCGGCAGTGGAAGGTTCCATGCGGTTTTCTATAAACGGAAGGCAGCAGGTGGAGCCTGTACGTTGAGTACCGCAGGGGCAGAGGTTCGATTCGGTGTGAATAATTCGGGTCTCATTTGTGTGAGTCATCGATCCATGGTATCCGAAATATTTAAGCGGAGGTCAAGCAGATATGGATCACGAAACAGAATATCGATCTAGAATTCTTTCTATTTTCGAACAAATTGAAAAAGTTTTTGAAAATATTGACCCAGACGTGGCTGAATGCGAAAATTCACAGGGAGCTCTCACGATTACTTTCGCTGACCAGTCTCGTTGCATTTTGAGTGCTCAGCCTTCAGTTCGACAATTATGGATGGCCCTGGCGTCGAGAGGAACTGCTTATCATTTTAACTACGAAGCGGCTAAAGGACTTTGGAAAGATGATAAGGGAAAAGGAATTGAACTATATTCTTTTCTGGAAGGCTATTTTAAAGAAGAAACTGGGCTTTCTATTCCAATTCAACCGAAAGTCAGGATGAAATAATGGCTCAAGTGACGATCTACACGATGGAAAACTGTCCTTACTGTGTACAAGCAAAAAGGCTTTTTGCCCAAAGAGGGATTTCGTTTCAAGAAGTTTTGGTTCCTCTTTCTGATGACGCTCAGTGGGACGCGCTTTATCAGCGATCAGGAATGCGAACGATGCCTCAGATTTTTAAGGGTGACCAGTTGGTAGGTGGCTTTCAAGAGCTGTCCGCACTGGATCAGCAGGATCAGCTTGAGTCGCTCGCTGAGTCGAACTCTCAAGCTAAATCTTGAGTACCCGTTAAATGAAGCAACTTGCATCTCAGAAGCGGTTGATTTTTATCATTGCTGGGGTGATTTCTTTTGCAGTTTTTGCTTGGTTTGGCTTTTCGCGTTTAGCTTTTAGCCCCGTACCTTGGCCAGATGGCTCTGCCTTTTATCTTCCTTCACTCGGCTTGCTGGGTTGGCCACCTGTGTGGAAGATGCATTCTCAGGCGGCATTTGTTCCTTCTTATGACATTGCTAATTTCAATATGATGCCCTTGCTTCCAGGTATTTTAGGAGTCATGACCCACTTAGGGTTAGCTCAGCTTTTGGGTGGCCCGCTTGCCATCAAGGTCGTGAGTCTCGGTGCGCTTTTTTTGGCTGCGTGGACTCTTTGGATGTGGTTGTGGAAAATTTCGAGGTCCCTTTGGCTTGCTACGGTTGTAGGGCTTGCGTTCTTACTCGACCCCACTCTTCGATGGGGAACCTGGGTGGTTCGGAGTGAGATTTGGATCGGGCTGATTTGGGTGGGTCTTTTGAGGGAGTTGAGTTATCTGAATTCCATTCATACGATCCACTCAAAAAATCGCTCTTTGTGGACGATTTCTGCCCTGTTGGCGGCTTCTGCGTGGATCCACTTTGAGGCAATTATTTTAGTTCCCGCAACAGCGGTCGGGTTATTTCAGCTGCAAAAGAACAGAGGGAAGGTCGAGTGGATTCGCAGTTGTGTACAGGTGGGGCTTCGAACTTCACTTTTTTTATTGCCCTGGGGGGCATACGTTTTATCAAATTTTTCGATATTTTTAGATCAAATGCAAACCCAGTTTCACCGATTAGCTCACGGAAATTTTTGGGTTTCTACTCCATATCTTCTTTTTCACAGTCTCTTTCTTGATCTAGGAAGTCCCGAGAGTGTTCCCAAGTTCTTCAATCTAGGGAAAGGGCTGTTTTGGTTGTGTGTCATAGGGCTAACATTTTGGACGGCTTTCGTTGTGTCAAAACCTGATTCGGATCGCAATCGACATCCATGGGTGAGTCTGCCCGTTTTACTCGCCGGAGGAGTCGCTTTTTGGACGAGCTTTTATCTTTGGGTAACTAAGCCTGAGATTTGGTTCATTACCCTTTGTCATGCGACACTTTGGCCTTGGGTAGGTCTTGTTCTGATTCGAATGAAGAATTCATTTCCGAAAAACGCACTTCAGTTGACCGTTCTCGGTTACGCCGTGATTTCTTTTCTGGCATCCATTGGGCAGCAAAAAAAGATTCATCCGTCCTTTTCTTGGCCTGTTTACGGGGATTGGGTCAGCTGTATTGAGCGCACTGTTTCATTGGCAGCAGAAAAGAAAAACCCAAAAATATGGCAGCCCCATGTTCCTGATATTTTGGTTGAACTTTCTTATCGACACTCTGCCTGGGACCTGACCCGAACTTTGGATTTTGACGCCCTAAAGGAAAAATCCTGGAAGTTTACCACTCAGGTAGACGCACTTGTGATGAGCCGTTATTTGAGTCCTCGGTTGAACGAAGTGATTCCTCCTTATGAGGGGCCGGAGCGGCCGTCTGATCAAAAGCTCGTTGAGAATGAGGTGGACCAACCTTTTGGTTCCTGGATTTTAACGCGCCTCCCCGCGGAACAGCCGGGGCAGTGGGAGAGACGGGTTTGTCAGGTGGGGCCTTTCTTTGCTGATGTCGCAGTTAGGGTAGTGCGAGCTCCGAGTAATCCTAGCGAAGTGCCCATTTCATCCCTCTTGACTCAGTAGAGGCAGGGGAAAGATCTATTGTTTATGGTTAAATTTCGTTCAGGTTCTTCAACCATAAGTATTTATTACAATTAGGATGATCTATGTCTGAGTTACAGGCTTTTGTTTGTTATTTGAGTTGGATTGAAAGCTTTGATATACTTAAAGTATGTTTTTATTAAAAAGCCTATTTTATAGCTTCGTTTGTTTATTTTTAATTCCTTTGATTATCGAGAAGTCTGGAAAATGCGGAAGTTTATCTGCTGAGGAATATAATAAATTGGAACCCAATACAAGGCAGCTACTGGGAAAACTAAATAACTCTCAAGAAGTGCCAAGTGCATTGAAAATTGACGTTCCAATTTCTAATGGGATTTTATTGCCGATAGCTCCAGATGGCCAAGCCCTCAGTCCTAAAGAGATTTCGTATCGAGTTACATTAGTCTACCTTCTTCAGCAAGGTGACAATGAGAATGCTCAAAAATTTATCACCGCACTTTATCAGTGGAAAAGTGGGCGAGGAGAAATCGGAAATACGAATTTAAATGAATCTGAATTGAAGAGAATTTCACAAAAAGTAGCTAAAAAACAAGACCCCCATGGGCTAGAGACTCGTCTTTTTCTTTTGAATAATGATCTCCCAAAAGCTCCCACAACCAAGATTCAGCGCACGGCCCCTGAACTCCAGGTATCGAATTGGCCAAAACCACCAACAGGGCCCATCGCAGATCGAAAAAAACCAGATCCTTCGAGATTAGAAGGCGAGCTCCGAAAAGTTCGTGAAGATTTTTCTTACAGCGCAGGCCAAAGATGCGATGAAATGGAAGTCCTTAAGAATCCTTCATCAGTTCAACGGCTCTATAAAAACGTCAAGAATATCCTTAAAAAGTGGTTATAGCGAGGCTGTCCGAGAATTTAGAGGAGCCTTGGGTGAAGGTGAGTGCCCGCACTTGTCTATTGAGGAGGGAAAGCCAAATTCCCAAGACTCAGTGGAAAAAAGGAGAAGAACCCAATTCGGAGGTTTTTGCATACCTTCATGATAGAGAAAGTATTACATAAGGGGTAAAAATTTTTTTGGTCTTTGACCCTCAGGCCCCTTCGTGATTGATAAGGGAAATGATTACAAAATGCCTTCAGTGCCTTAAGCCAGAAAATCTTTGCGTCTGTGCATCTCTCAGCCGTTTAGAGACTCAGCTTCACGTCCTGATTTTACAGCATCCCCAGGAGCCCAATGAGCCCCTCAGTTCCGCTCGACTGGCACATTTAGCTCTTCCTCAGTCTACCCTAAAAATTGGTTTGTCTTGGCCCAACCTGCAAAAAGCCTTAGGTCGCGAGACCCAATCCTCAAAATGGGCGGTACTCTACCTCGGCAGTGGTATTCAGGGAGGCTCTCCTAACACGCCTCATCCAGTTGAATTTGTTTCTAAGCGAGGGACTCCCGTGCCGGCACCTGAGGCCTTAGAAGGGATTGTCATTTTGGATGGCACCTGGTCCCAGGCAAAAGCTCTTTGGTGGAGAAATGCTTGGCTACTGAAATTAAAAAGGATGATCTTGCAACCGGCTCAGCCTTCACTTTATCGAGAACTCCGGAAAGAACCTCGGAAAGAATGTTTATCCACAATTGAGTCGATTGCAGAAACTCTCGTTGCCTTGGGGGAACCCGTAGAGACGGGAGAAAAATTGAAGTCGCTTTTTTCAAGTCTTTTAGAAAAAAAACGTAAAAAAAAGAAATGATTTAAAGGTTCAAATCTTTATAGGCTGAGGGCAGACTTCGAATCGATCGAATACTCGATGCCATAGTCCATTCCAGCGGGAAGTGATCTGGAGAGGTTCTCCGGTTTCAGGATGCAGGAGCTCCACAGAGTAGGCTTTCAGGAGAAGGCCGTGAATGAGAAGTTGGCTACGAAAGTATCGGTTGTGCTCGCCACTGCCATAAACCGTGTCCCCAATGAGAGGGTGAGAAATGTGAGCAAAATGGCGCCTGATTTGGTGTTGACGGCCAGAGCGCGGTTCGACTTGAAGGAGTGAGTAACGTGCAGAAGGATAACGGCTCACTGAGTGAGGGAGCTCAAGCTTCCCAAGACGAGAATAGGAAGTCAGTGCACCGGACGTGCCCAATGGGGCATCGATCTGCCCTGCCTCGTCCGTCCAACCTCGAGTGACACAAAAGTAGGTCTTTCGAATTTGGTGGTTTTCAAAGGCCTGGCAAAGTTTTCGAGCAGAGTCACTTTTCAGGCCGAATAGGAGGACTCCCGATGTGGCTCGATCCAAGCGATGAACAGGGTAAAGGTACTGACTTATCTGGTTTCTGAGGAGATGAAGACAGTTGAAATGGTTCGATATCGGATGATTCGAATCTTCCGGGGGATGAACATGAAATCCGGGCGGCTTTTCAATCGCGATCATAAAATCATCTTGATAAAGAATTCGAAAACTCATGGTAGAGTGCTCCAGGGATTCATTTGAGAGAGTTGAAAAATAGCGGAGAAGGAGGATAGTTGTCCATGTCAAATTTAGGGTCAAACTCGGGTTCGAACCTCGGCTCTCAGTCGGGTTCTTCTCAGGGCTATTGGAGAAAATGTACAACCTGTAAGAAGCTGATTCAATTTGGGCAAAAGTACTGGATCTGTAGTGTTTCCACCTGTAATCGAGTTCGAACGGATCTGGTCTTTTGTGATTTGAGGTGCTTTGACGCTCACGTTCCAGTTTTAAACCATCGGGACGCCGGGGCATTCGAAAGATTCGCACCGAGCGAAAAAAGCGTGGCCTTGGGCTCACAGCCATCAGTAACCCCACGGTCGAACTCTCCTATGACCCCAAAACCTTCGGTGGAATCCGATGAAATTTTGGTCGTTGTGTCGAAGGTGAAGGGGTATATTAAATCTACCGCTGGAATGAATACCTCGGATGGGGTGATGGATCTTTTGTCTCGACGAATTCGAGTTTTGGCTGATCAGGCGATCCAAAGCGCTCTGCGAAATGCAAGAAAGACCGTTTTAGATCGAGATCTAAGTTAAAATCTATTTTACTGATTGCTCTTCCTTTCGCAACGATAGAGGCTCCAAGTTAAAGTTCGTTCTAGCCAGTTCCCCCAGTTCATTTTTTCAACGAAGGGGGGGAAAGTTTGATAGACGGGGTGGCAGATTGGCAGAAGAGATTCCGCCTCAACTGGCAAATGGAAACGGGTATCGAATAGCCAAATAGGTCCCTCTTGAGCCTTCACAATCTCTTGGAATTCTGGGTAGGAGGTGAATTTATGGACCCTGAGTTCGGTCGGACGATAGAAAAAAACAGGATTGCCCAAGAGAATGTAAGGATCTCGGTCCAAGGTATAAAGATCAAACGTCCGTGTAAGAGGGGGGATAATCTGATACAATCCTTGATAAAATTGGACAGTGCGGGCAAAGGGCATAAACATCGCTCCAATGAGAGCGGCGATGTTGTTCACTAGAAAAAAATTCCAGGTCCATCGCGCCAATCGAATCAAGCCCTTCGGATATTTTGATCCCTCAAGTGAGAGAAGGCGTTGGTTTGGAGATGAATAGAGACTCAGGGTGAGGAGGATCGGTCCTGCTAACGCAATCGGGAAAAAGAATCGAAGCTCCTTATGTGCGATGAATTCGTGAACCAGGAAAAAGGGAACTTGGCTCCAGGTGAGAATGTGCCTGGGATGCCGAAACCAAGCGATGGCCGTAGCTACGGCTAGAATCAACCCTAAGACCGGCCATGTCTCCGTGGCTGACATACGAAATACATCCCACCAGGGTGCCGTCCCGTACTTGGACACCTCACCGCGAATGAGATTAAAGCTGAAATAGTTGTACGGACTGAGGACCCAATGGCCATATCCCCAAGAGTCCACCCACCTGCCCAATAGAAAAATCAGAGTTGAGCCCAGGGAGAGGGCCACGAGAGATCGAAGCGGAATGATGTGGGATCTCCAGAGGTAAATTAAAATCCAGGCAAAAATTCCTGCTATCATGAATCCCATTTGGAATCTGAATTCAAAGCTCAATCCTAAAAGCCCACCCACTGCAAACCACGCGGGGGCCCAAGACTGAGTCCATGATTTCTGATCGTGTTTCTGTCTCGAGGTGAGGTCGGCTAAGCAGAGGGCGAGCAGAAAGGTGGATCCAGCTAGGTTCTCAGAAGAGGGCCGGACATGGAGAACTGGAAAGAACCAGATGAGTGCCAGAGAAATGACAGCGAGTTTGCGGGCTTTCATGTCGGCAAACCAAAATCGGGAGCAAAGGGCGAGGCCTACTGCACTGAGCCATCCGATGAGTCCCGAAAACATCCGGAAGCTAGTCGCCCAGGTGAATGGGTTGTAGACTCCAAAGAATTGCCAGATTCGAGTCATGCACCAGTAAATCCCAGGTTGCATCCACGGACGCATTTGCTCTCGAAACTCCGTGGGGAGGTGGTGGGCGGGGGTGTTTCCCAGTTTAAAGCTGAGAAATTCAAGAATTTGAAAGTATTCATCCGCAGAATGGTGCCCAATGCTAAAAATAGACGTGATCAAATGAAGGACTAAGCTCAGGCTTAGCCAACGGAAAAGAAACGCCTTCCATTGAGGTTCGTCTTTGAGTCCGAGGAAATTTGCCATACTTCTAGTTAGCATAATCCGATTGCAATTCGAACGGAACGTATGATTCATTGAGCGTTAAGCCTTGGACAATTGAGCATGGTTAGTTTCACTAAAAACGAGAAATCTCTCATTCATTTGGCGCGCCTTGCTCTTATTGTTTTGGCCATGAGCCTCTTTATGGGAAAAGCGGGGCAGCAGAGTTTACAGGCCATGGACTCATCCCTTCATGCCCGGTTAGCGCTAGACGTGACGAGTGCTGGGATTCGGCCCGTCCTTCCGATTCGAAGTTTAGATGGAGGATTTAATCAGGGCGGATTTAACGATCATCCTTTTTTCCTGTTTTATCTCAACGGATGGTTCATGAGGGCGTTTGGAGCCAATGCTTGGACTGCTCGTTTTCTTCCTTCGCTCTTCGGAGTGGGCTGTGTGGGATTACTTGCTGGGTTAGGGACTCTCCTCTATGGTCCTGTGGAGGGCCTTGTCGCCGGATTTATTCTTACCTTTTCACTTCCTTTTGCAAATTACGCTGCCCGATTTCAGCTGGATCCAGCGATGATTTTCTTTATCCTTTTGTCGACCCTAGGGTGGTGGCTTCGCCGGCCTTTTTGGGTTGGCCTTGGGGCTGGACTCGGAATTTGGATGAAGAGTCCAGTCAGTCTTTTGATCTTCCCTGCGGCTCTCCTGTCACTCGTCTTCACCCGTTCCACAGGCCATCCAATGCAGTCATCCCGTACGAATCGCCAGGAGATTGTCTTGATCTTCAAAAGCTTATCGATAGCGCTTGGGGTGGGGGCTTCGATTTGGATTTTTACAGCTTGGATCGGGGGATGGGAAGTCGCTACTGATTACTGGCGAAGGCAAGTGCTAGGGACGGCGGTGGGGGGGCGTGGGGATCAACAGGGGATTGATTTTTTCCTCTTCACAGAGGCGCTCAGGAGACGGTATTGGCCGTGGCTTCTCCTCCTGGTCTTTTCCCTGGGATCGATCATTCGAAAGCGAAGGTGGAGGTCTCCTGAAGTCGCTCTTCCACTGGCCAGTGTTTGTGTGGTGATTGGAGTGATCTCCTGCATGCGATTTAAGTTGGATCACTATTACCTGCCGATGTACCCTTTTTTAGCACTGCTTTGTGTGGATGGAATTCGAAGATGGGTAGAGCGCAAGAGAATTCGCCTCCTTCAGTTCTGTATTGGGTTGGGTTTACTGCTCCCAAGTTTATTATTGGCATTCCCTGTGGAATTGGCGCCTGAAATGTTTCCTGCCTTGAGAAAATTTAATGCCATCATTCAGAGCTATGGAAGTTGTCAGGACCCAGTGATGTATATTGGCGGTATGCAGCCTTATGGAACTGCGGGGGACTATTCCGTTGAGATCGCTTTTTATTCTAATCGCCCCTTCTTTGAATCACAATGTCAGGATGCTGATCGTCAAGTTCAGCTTCGGAACCCTCGGTGGATCATCGTATTTGGGAAGAATGAGACCACTTGTTTAGGCGAGGATGTGAGGGCTCAGTTTCCAGTGCGATATCAGTTTGGGAATCAGGTCCTTTTGACAAACCGAGTTCCCTCGGGGCATGGAACGGATCTGACCCCCCTGATGAGAGAACTGGAAGCCCCGTTGGATTGTGATCCAGCGGAATTGCCGAGGAATCGATACTATCGTTATGAATAAGAAGAGTTCCGAGTTAGGTGCTTTTGCATTCACCTTTGGATGGGATCGTCCAGAGTGGGTTCAGTTTCTGATTCGATGGCTGCTTTTAAGCTTAGCTTTCCACTTGATTGCAGGAGTCATGAGTGTTGGATTTTATGATTTCGATGAACATTTTCAGGTCATGGAATTTCTCAGTTTCAAATTGGGCAGAACTCCTTTAGGTCATCTCGCCCCTGAGTTTTTTGAACGTGATCGGAGTTGGCTTCAACCTACTTTTTATGAGCTGATTGCAAGAGCTTGGTCGGCCTTCGGAGTCGTCGCTCCTTCCGTTTGGGCCGGCTCTATGAGGGTCGTGTCGGCTATTCTTGGCTGGATGAGTTTGGTCGGGATGTCCATATGCGCCTATGTCTGGATTCCAGATCGAAAATGGAGAGAGCGGTCTATTCAGGTCGCTGCACTTCTTTATTGTATTCCTTATATTCATGCTCGAACGGCATCAGAGAATTTGTCAGGTTCGCTTTTCTTTTTGGCGGTGTCCTTATTTACACTGCTTTCATTGCGACAACCTCAACCAATGAAGAGCCGGGTTCAGGGAATAAATTTATCTAAAGCATCCGCAATTCTGGTTGGTTTTTTGTTGGGTTTATCTTTTTCATGCCGATTTCAAATGGGTTTTATGGTTTTTGGTTTCGGTCTTTGGTGTCTACTTATTGCCCGCGTCTCGGTGAGTCGACTTCTCAGTTTGGCCTTAGGCCTGGGTCTAGCGATAGGACTCGAAGTTCTTTTAGACTTCCGGGGCTATGGAGCTTGGACGTTTGCTCCATGGAATTATTTCGAGGTGGCCATTCTTCAGGGGAAGACTTCTCGTTTAGGAGGCGTATCCCCATGGTGGTATTATTTTGAGTTTTTACGAGGAGAGGTTCCACTATTAGGAAACTTACTGGCGGCAGGTGTTATTTTAGGATGGATATTTAAGCCAACCCATGTCCTGACTTTTTCTACGCTTCCCTTTGTCCTGATTCATATGATGGTGGGACATAAGGAGCCTCGTTATCTCTTCCCGCTGATTTCAAGTGTTCCCATTTTAGTCATTTTTGGCTACCAAAGATTTCAAAGAATTTCGCTTAAGTTGAATCCGGTCATTCGATGGTTATTTTTAGGGATACTATTTCTCAATTTGGGGGGGCTCATGATTGCTACCCTTAAGCCTGCAGCGGTTCAGCCCCTTTTGCATACTTACCTTTTTGATCGTGTAGCCCAGGGGGAGATTCGAAAATTGTACTCCTTAGGGCGAGATCCCTTTGAGCTCATTGGACATCAGTTGGATTTTTATCGCCCATTGGATTTGGAAGTAATCCCGGGGGAGTCGTTTGCGAAGTTTTCAGAACAGCTCGATCGATCCCCATCGACGGCGGCTGTTTGGCTGTTTTACACTCACTTTGAATTACCTCCAGAGGCAGGAGACCTCCGGCAGAAATGTCGTCTTGAATATAGCGTTTTTCCTGAGGCTTTAAAATATTTTTTATTTTTGCCTGGCCTTCGTTTGTACGCAAATAAAAGTTCTGTTTTCAGGTGCTCTACCATTCTCCACTTGCCCCGCCCCCACCGCTAAATCCGCCGTCATCGGATACACCCCCCGAGCCTCCCCTCCAGCCCTTTTTAGTTCGAATTTTTCTTTCCTTCCAACAGAGACCATTTTTCATTAACGGTTTCATCTCATGTTATTTGAGGATTGCTTCTTGTCTGCTGGATTGCGTAATTTCCAGAGAATATTTTTTGAAGGAAAGCGTTCAAGAAAATTTTTTCGGCGCTAAAGATTTAGTTCTATCGCACGAAAAAATTTTCTTGAACTTCAAATCAATTCTTACTTTTTAGCAATCGTCTGTTGAAAGGATTGTTGTGAAGTGGGTTGCGTGAAGGTTTGGCCCTGTGCAGGAGTAAATGCCTGTGCTGGGAGAGTGACGGGTTCGATGGTGAGGTAGCTCATTCCAGCTTCGACACCAAGCCCATAAGATCCAGATACGCCGAGGTTGAATGTTACGAGTTTGTTTCGGGTGTTCTGAACTGAGAAACTAGCTCCTGCGCCTACGCCTACAGTAGCGTGGCCATTGGCTACCCAATAGTGCCCGTAGAAATCCTCGATGCTATTATCAACATTGATTCCGCCTGAAGCACCATAGACATGCATCCAGCCAGCAGCAAAATTTAACTCGAGAGGGTGTCCACCTAAAGTGACCAAAACGTCTTGTTCGGACTTCTCGCCATGGACGTCGATACATTCAATCTTTCCAGGTCCGGATAGTTTGAAGTAGCCGAGACCGATTTGAAGTCCACCGCCCTGGATGTCGTAAGTCAAACCGCAGGTCAAAAGATTGGCACGAGCAATGTCGGAAAATCCAAGACCCAATACAAGCGCTAAAGCAGGCAAGATAGCTTTTTTCATGATCACTCCTTAGATGTTGATACATTAAATATTTACTAATGTCATAACCAGTGGCTATAACGCAGGTAATTATTTGTAGGCACGCTACTATCGAAAGGTTCTGATGTTGTCTAGTTTTATTTTGAGCTCTAAAATAAATAATGGAATCTTGAGATTGAGGTTAAAAATGTAAAAGTGATATTTGTTTTGAATTCTAAAAAGAATGGTTACAATCAATTGAACAGGGGGAGATTAGAGTGAAAAAAGCAACTATTGCGATTCGGATTTTAATGGGGTTGATATTTCTTGTTTTTGGGCTCAATGGGTTCTTTCGGTTTTTGCCGATGCCTCCGATGGAGGGGCAAGCTGGCGAGTTTATCGCGCTCCTTATGGCTTCGAAGCTCCTTTATGCTGTGAAATTTATTGAAATCGCTTCCTCTGTGCTTCTCTTGTCGGGCCGTTATGTTTCCCTCGGTCTTTTGCTTTTAGCGCCGATTATATTTAATATTTTTTGGTTTCACGTGATGCTTGCCCCTGAAGGTGCCCCGATGGGGGTAGCATTACTTGCTATGGAGGGGTTCATGCTTTGGAATCATAAGAAGGCATATGCTCCACTGCTCAAGCAAAAATCATAGAAATGATCTGAGAGCCCGATTGATTTTTTGAGATCTTAAAGATCAAAGTCTTCTGAGTCTTGCTTTATCGATTTTTCAGAGGTAGGTTTCCGCTCGTCTGTGGAGATTTAAATCTGGGGGTGGCGGTGTTTTTCAGGAATCAGGCGTTGAGGGCATTATGACAGTTCTTTTTGATCACAAAAATAAAAACCGTAAAGAAATAGGCATCGAAATTCAACCGGAAACTCAGATAGATGACCGGAGTGGTGAGGAAATTGAAGAAGAAAAGGGAGCCAGTCAGTCAGCTGAATTTGCTCGCCTTTTAGAAGACTCCTTTCGAAAGACCCGAAAATCGCTTTCTCTAGGCGAAAAGGTCAAGTCAGAAATTTTATCCATGGGTAAGGAGGAAATTTTTGTGTCCACGGGGACCATGCATGATGGTTTGGTTCCGAGGAAGGACCTTTTGAACGCAGAAGGGCAATTGATCTATAAGGTAGGAGATCGCCTTGATCTTTTTGTAACCCATGTTCGAGGATCCGAGATTTACCTTTCGTCTAAGCCTACGGGAAGGAATACTGCGGATGATTTGGAGGATGCTTTTGATCAGATGCTTCCTGTCCAGGGTAAGGTGACTGAGGTCTGCAAAGGTGGATTCCGAGTCTTGATTCAGGGTAAGACCGCGTTTTGCCCCATTAGCCAGATGGATCTGAGGCGGATTGAAGTGCCCGAAGATTATGTGGGCAAGAGATTTGAGTTTTTGGTGACTCAATTCTCTGAAGCAGGTCGAAATATCGTGGTTTCCCGGCGTAAGCTCTTGGATGAACAAAAGGGAATTTCTGAGGTCAGCTTTCAGGATGAACATCCGGTCGGAGAAATGGTTCCAGGGACAGTCACTCGTCTCGAAAAATTTGGAGCATTTGTTGAACTTTCGCCCGGCATGGAAGGGTTGGTTCATATTTCAGAGTTGGCTTGGTCCAGAGTGGCGGATCCTCAAGAGGTGGTTCAAGTCGGGCAGCCTGTTCAGGTAAAAATTCTTGGATACGAAGAAAAAGACGGTCGGCTCAAAATCTCTCTCTCATTGAAGCAAGGGTCGCCGGAGCCTTGGGCGAGTTTGCCTTCGGAAATTCAAGTGGGGAATGTCATCGAAGGGAAAGTCACGCGATGCATGAAGTTTGGTGCATTTGTCGAGCTTTCGCCTGGAATTGAAGGCCTCGTCCCCCTTTCTGAGATGAGCGACACCAAGCGAGTCATGAGGTCAGATGAGCTGATTCATGAGGGCGAACGTATTTCAGTGTTGATCAAGGATGTTTCTCCTTCAGAAAGGCGAATTCTTTTGTCGTTTAAGGATGTAGGCAAGGAAAGCGACGGAACAGGCGGCGATTCCTGGAAGGGCTTTAATCAGGGGAACTCTGGATCTTTTGGAACGCTGGGAGATCAGTTTCGCCAGGCGATAGAAAAAAGAAAGAAGGCTTAGACCTTAGGTCCCTTTTCGAGTGGAAGAAGGAAATTTTTGGCGAATTTATTCGATCGTAAACTGGGAAAGACCCTGATTGACCCAGTTCCCACGGGCCCCGGAATCTATCGAATTTATTGCTCGGATTCGAAATTAATTTATGTTGGCAAAGCTAAGAATTTAAAAAGAAGGCTTGGTCAGTATAAAAACGCAAAACGTCAGAAAAAACATCGAAAGATGAAGAAGATTGTTCAGGAGGGGGCCCGCATTGAAATTGAAACCTGTGAATCAGAACTCGAAGCCATTTTATTAGAGACTCGAATCATTCAAGAGTACCGTCCAAAATGGAATGTGGTAGGTGCTTTTTATTTTCTCTACCCGTTGGTGGGAATGAAGACTCAGGGCGGGATTACGTCTTTTTGTTATACGACGGAGCCAAGCCTGTTTCAGGATTTTGAGCTTCATGGGGCATTTCGATCTAGGTACATCACTCGGGAAGCTTTTTTTGCACTCATGCGGCTTTTGCCCTATTTGGGGCATCGGTTGTCCAGAGGAGAAGTTGGGGGGGGGGTC
>JANNCA010000286.1:0-2735 GCA_031386075.1 Oligoflexia bacterium | reverse complement strand
GTGTAGCGGACCTTGACGAACAGTTCAAATCGGATAGATATTTGAAATAGAATGTTTGCGGCTCTCAAACATCGAAATTTTCGGCTCTACTGTGAAGTGGTGCTTTCCTCTGGGTAGGAACACGTCTATTTTCTCATGCTATACTGGGTACCGACGAAAAATATAAAAGTAATTCGGGTATCAATATAGCCCCAGAAAGAGGAGAAAACGGAGGGCCAGTGTTAGAGCACCGCCCCTCCAATAAGACATATGATTTTACCAATCAAAATCACAATCAGTGAATTATCAAAAAACGGGAAAGCCCACAAGTGGGGCAAATGTCATTGTCAGGACTGTCACAGAGATATGTGGGGCCATGGTTATGTGGCCAGATACTTTTCAAATCTTATAGCCGAGGTCTATTTAAAGCGCTACCGGTGTCCGAGCTGCTTGACCGTGGTTACTGTTCGACCTACAGGTTATTGGCCACGAATTCATAGCTCAATACTCGCAATTTTTGAGGCGCTTCAATCAAAATTAGATCATAGCTTTTGGCCTGTGGGCTTCCCAAGACAACGTGGAGGCCACTGGCTCAAGAGATTCGTACGTTTAGCCAGGATGGAAATGCAACCCGATCTTTCTGACTTCTTAAATCGATGCTATTCAAAACAGCTCTCTTTTTTTCCTTAAACTAAATTTGTTTTTATCTATGAGCTCACTACCCAACCGGGTTGTGTCGTTTTTTTTGCTGATCACACTTGTTAGGAGAATCTCTCAATCTAAAAAGGAGTGAAAAATGGATGAAAATGAAAAAAAACTAAAAATAGCGAGTTTTCGCTTTGGACTGATCTCAGAATTTGTGACCGGAGTCAGACTCGTGTATGGGGAAAAGGAGAAGTTGCTCAATGAAAAACTTAAACGAAGTTATGATATTCCATTTTCTACTAGGAATAGACTTGCAAGATCAACTTTAGAGAAGTGGATCGGGGACTATAAGAAAGCCGGCTACCGAATTGAGGGACTTTATCCACAAGAAAGAAGTGATAAAGGAAAAACTCGAGCACTTTCAAGCTCACTTAAACTAGCCATCAAAGAACTAAAAAGGGAGACTCCTCAACTCAAGGGTCCAGCTTTAATTGCGTGTCTTAGACATAAAAAATTGATTGCAGCAGATGAACATATCAATTTCTCAACTTTATACCGCTACTTGCGTCAAGAAGAATTAACGACGATCAATGAAGATGCGACCGACAAGCGCCACTTTGAGGCACTCCACCCGAACGAGATCTGGCAAAGTGACGTAATGCACGGCCCCCACGTACGTCACGATGGAAAATCAAAAAAAGCTTATCTGATTGCAATCATTGATGACCATTCAAGATTCATTATTCACGCTGAATTTTACCTGGCCGAAACCCGGGAGAATTTTCTCGATTGCCTCAGACAGGGAATACTAAAGCGGGGGCTTCCACAAAAGCTCTACATTGACAACGGATCCTGCTTTAAAGCATTACACCTGGAACATGTAACAGCCCAACTTGGCATTGGAATCAGCCATTCTAGGCCCTATATTCCTCAAGGCAGAGGGAAAATCGAACGATGGTTCAAGTACGTGCGGGATCATTTTATTGGACCTTATCAGCTGAATCAAAGATCAGATAAGCTTGATCTATTGAATCACCACTTTAATGAGTGGGTAGATGAATATAATAATAATCGAGTTCATGGAACTACAAAACAGACGCCTTATAATCGCTATCAAGCTGGGCTTGAGTGCGTGCGTCCGGCGCCGGCTCATTTGATTGATTATTTTCGCACGATAGAGTTTAGGAGAGTCAAAAAAGATCGGACGATCAGGCTACTGGGAACTCTATTTGAAGCCCCTGTGAGGCTGATCGATCGACAAGTAGAGCTTCGGTTTCACCCTGAAGATCTGTCACAGGTTGAAATCTTTTTCCAAAATAAGTCTTATGGAATGGCTGTACTCGTAAATCCCCATATCAATTCTCAAATTGGTCGGAACTGGGATCCCCACCCAGAATCACTTAAAGCACAAGCCGAATTAATAGAGACTCAAGTACCGTTGCAGACTGGCCAACTGTTCCAAAGTCAAAACCAGGAGGAGTCATGAGCATCTATTGTAATTATTTTGGATTCAAATATGAGCCATTTACAGCTGAAATCAGTTCCAAAAATCTTTTGAAGCTACCCTCCATGGTGGCAGTCAAGGAGCGCTTTGACTACGTCATGAACGGTGGAGTATTTTTGATTACCGGCGAAGTGGGGAGCGGTAAATCCACATCTCTCAGGTGGTCGCAAGCACAGTATCATCCATCTCAACATCTGTTCCTAAATATCACTGCGACAGGAGGGTCATTGATCGAATTTTACCGACAGCTCTGCTGGGATCTGGATATTGTAGTTAAAACTGGAAGTCGTGCTGCGATCTTAAAGGAATTTAAGGCCACAGTCCGGGAAATTGCCGTAACTAAAAAACAAAAAATCATGATTATTGTTGATGAAGCACACTTATTGAGAATCGAAATATTTGCAGAGCTTCATACGATCACGCAGTTCGATAACGATTCAAAAAATCTGTTCTCATTGGTACTGGGTGGACAGCCTAACCTGATTGAAAAAATGACTTACCGAAGCACCGCACCCCTGGCATCTCGAGTGGTTGCAAGAACGCATCTAAATACCTTGAATCCAGAACAGATGGGGGTCTACCTTGAGCACCATATGGGAGTTGCTGG
>JANNCA010000278.1:0-3422 GCA_031386075.1 Oligoflexia bacterium | reverse complement strand
AGTCGGTTTTTTTCTGATGAAGCTCAAAAATTTGCTACCCGACCAGAAACAATTCGAGAAGTCTTGACTACAAATTACGAAGATCTAAGAGCTTTGTCTAGAATTCGAACGTTAGTTGCGATGGGTTCACCTGATGAAACGGCAAGCGTGGCAATGCAGGAATTTCATAAGATCAAAAATCCGCTATTCAAAAAGACTTTGGCCTCTGTAGCGAATGAAAATTTTAGAAAATCCGTTCTCCGTCTATTAGAAAATGGAAAGAAATATGAAGCCTTGAGATTTTATACATCGAGGGATCCTCTGATGCCTCTCTACCGAGAAGGGGGTTCGTTAGATTATCTTCTGAGTCTATCCCGGGTGGCATCCGAGCTAGGACTTGGAACATTAGCTCAAAAAATAGCCAAATCTGCTGAAGCCGCCAAAACCCCAAGTTTGAATAAAAAGTTGAACGGTCGATTGACTGAAGGCAAAACCAACCCTCGGGAGCAGATGGGTGAGGACATGGGTGACACCGAATCTCAACTGATAGTGTCGGAGCAAAAATTTACCGAAGCCAAGGCCCTTTGGATGACCTATCAGTATTCTGCTTCCAATGTGAATTTTGATCAAATTCGAGAATTGCTTTCGTTTGTCCAAGACGAGTCAGCGTTTGTTTATGAAAAGGAAATTATTTTAGGGTTAATGGATCAGCGAGAAAATAAAATTCAGTCAGCCTTAGGGCATGTCGTTCGTGCTCAGTTGTTAAAGGGTAACCCAGGGACAACCGCCTGGTTAGCTTCTCTCTACAGAACTTCTGGAAATTTAAATGGAGCTTTTGGTCTTTACATTCAATTAGAAAAAACCATAGGTTTCAAAGATGTTTCTCAATTAGAAGGCACTCTAGGAATTCCAAGTGTTCCGGAAGTGGGGGGAGTCCTCATGGCTGAAGCTGAAATTCAAGAGCGACAAGAAAAATGGGGAGGGGCAGCACTCACTTATTCACGTGCTGTAGAAAAAGGGTGGGGTGGCAGTCAGGCGGTTTACAAGTATGCAAAAAGTTTGATAAAATTAGGAGGTTCAATTCAAAGAGGAAAAGCGAAAGTAATCCTTCAGAAGTTAGCCGAAGGTCAGAGTCAGGATCAAATGAAGGGACAAAGCAAAGGTCAATTGAATGTTGAAAGTGAAGAGTTTTGGAAGAAGCTTGCTTTTGAAACTCTAATTAATATGCCAAGGAGGGGTAAAAATGAGTGAAATTCTAACTTCGGATCGCAGGATGCGTGAAGTGATTCAATTAGCTAAAACGGTCGCTCAGAGTAAGGCGACCATCCTCATTCAAGGGGAAAGTGGAACAGGCAAAGAGTTGATGGCTAAGTTGATCCATGATCACAGCACGCGCAACGGTAAGCCCTACGTTGCTATAAATTGCGCCGCTATTCCCGAGAATTTACTAGAATCAGAACTATTTGGTTACGAAAGAGGAGCCTTTACAGGAGCGGTGAATAGTAAGTCTGGAAAATTTGAAATGGCAAATGGCGGAACTCTATTATTGGACGAAATATCTGAGATGGATCTCCGACTTCAGGCTAAACTTCTCAGAGTCATTCAGGAAGGAGAGGTCGATCGAATTGGGGGTCGAAGACCGATTCCCGTTGATGTTAGAATTTTGGCAACAACGAATCGTAATTTGTCTGAATGCGTCAGGATCGGAGCATTTCGTGAGGACCTATTTTATCGTTTGAACGTAGTTCATTTGACGATTCCTGCCCTCCGAGAAAGGATTGGAGATGTCAGAATACTTTCAGTGAACTTTATGAAGTGTTACGCTGAAAAAAATAATAAGGTGACTAAGGACTTTACGGAAGACGGAATGTCCCTTTTAGAGTCGCATGTTTGGCCTGGAAATGTGCGGGAGTTGGAAAATGTCATTGAGCGGGCTGTCATTACTTCGCAAAGTCCGACCGTTTCGGGTTCCGACATTTATATTGAAAGAAGAGAGGGAACGGGGGAAATGGCCGAAAGTATGGCCGCCCGTACCGAAAAAAACTGGATGCCTGGCCGAACTCTGGATGACATTGAAAGAACAGTGATTCTTGAGGCATTAGAATATCATCGTGGTAATCGCACCCATACCGCACGGGCCCTAGGGATTTCCATACGCACCTTGAGAAACAAAATATCAGATTATAAAAAGCTAGGGATTCAAGTTTAGTTGAAAGAAAGACTCTGGATCGTGTACTGTGAACCTAGGGAGCAGGGATCTGTAATCGTAACAGTGCCCGATCCAGAACTTTCAACTTTTTTTGAGCTCTACAGATGCATCGGAAACTATTCCAAAAACAACCCTTAGGAATTCGTAGTGTAGCCGGCTGGATCCGGGGTGTGTTTCTTTCAGGGTTTTTATTCTTACTCTTGTTAGCAATGAATGTTGTTCAAATAGGTAGCCTCGTTCTTTGGCCTTTCAATCGAAAAACCTTCCGGAAGGTGAATCGTTGGCTAGCAGGCCATTGGTGGGGAGTCGGTGTGTCGGTGGCTCAGAAAATAGGGGCTACTCGCCTCATTGTCACCGGAGATGAAATTCATGAAATTGAAAATTCAATTGTTCTAGCGAATCATCAGGAAATGCCTGACATTTACGCTTTGATGATCTATGCACAGACCCAGGGCCGACTGGGTGATTTAAAATGGTTCGTTAAAGACAGTTTGAAATTCTTTCCAGGTATTGGTTGGGGGATGCATTTTTTGCATTGCGTTTTTGTCAAAAGGAACTGGGAAAAAGATTTAGGGAAAATTGAGTCTGTGTTTTCTCAGATTCTCAGTGAAGAAATACCTCTTTGGTTAGTCACATTTGTCGAGGGAACCCGAATAACGCCCGAAAAGGTGATTCAGAGTCAAAAATATTCACTGCATAAAGGGCTTCCCCTTTTGAATCATGTTTTATTACCAAGAACTAAAGGATTTGTAGCATCTGTGAGGGGACTGTCTACTCATGTTCAGGCTCTTTATGATGTAACGATTGCCTATCCTTTTGGTATTCCCAGTCTATGGCACGTGGTGCAAGGTTTTGTTCCTGAAATTCATTTTCACGTTAAAAGGTATTCTATTTCTGAATTACCGAAAGATTCACAAGTTCTCGGCGACTGGTTAATTACACTGTTTTTAGAAAAAGAACGATTTATGGAGTCATTTGTTGTGAAGAGCAGGCATTCTTGAGGATGAAATTTCACACCTCAATAACTCTAGGCAAATAATTTATATTTATAATTAATTTAAATTATGTCAGCCTAATTCTATAGGCTTAAGTATAAAATTTAGGGGTTATGATGGCAAATAGTGGTTTTGATCCAATCATAGGAGCGCTCAATACTTCTCTGAATTTAAGGCTTTTTAATCAAAATGTAATTAGCTCAAATATTGCTAATGCTGACACTCCTGGCTATAAAGCA
>JANNCA010000215.1:0-1864 GCA_031386075.1 Oligoflexia bacterium | reverse complement strand
GGAGTCCTGCCCCCGAAGTCAGCAGGATCCGTCCAAAACTTTCCCTCGGCCCCGCAACCCTCTCTTAGCCAAAAATGTAATCATTCCCGGAAAGTGCCTTTTAACAAAGACAGCTAGCCTCCCATGCTGAGTGATTATTTTTTCGGCTCTTTTTGTTGCGACCGCACCCATAATCTGCGTTGCAGCAGTCCCCGTAGGCATAGTCAACCATTTCGGAAAGGTATCTTGAGCATCTGAATGGAATTGCCCATGGTTATCGACTCGCCGAATTTCGCTTTCAACAAAGCCGGGAGCAATCAGAACCACTGAAACTCCCTGTAACTGAAGCTCAGGGGTGATCGAATTGGCTAGCGCATGTACCGAAAACTTGCTCATGCTGTAAGGAGAACTCCCGGGGAGGGAAACATAGCCAGCGACACTCCCCATTAATACAAGAGTTCCTTTCGACTTTTTAAGTTCTTCAAGAGTCGCATAGATAGTCCGTAGAACTCCAAACACATTGGTTTCAAACTGCCTGCGATAGTCTTCGAGACCTAATTTCTCTAAATAGCCTGTCACCCCAAATCCAGCATTGGCAATCACTAGATCCAATCGACCGAAATCCTGGACTGCGGCCAATACCGCTGCCTCAACCGCCCCCTCCTGTGTGACATCACACCGGAGAGGCAGAACCCGAACGCTACTCTGAGCAATGATTTCATCAGCAAGAGCTTGAAGCCGATCCATCCGACGTCCTGTGAGAACCAAACTCGCCCCCTGATGAGCAAATTCTCTTGCGAGAGCAGCACCAATACCTGAGGAGGCTCCTGTAATGAAAACAACCTTGCCTTTAAATTGAGGAAATTGAACTAATTTTAAATTTTGAGATGAGTTTTTCAGAAAATTCTCCTTTTAGAGATTAACCTATAATTTTTG
Source organism: Oligoflexia bacterium (assembly GCA_031386075.1). Classification (GTDB taxonomy): domain Bacteria; phylum Bdellovibrionota; class UBA1018; order UBA1018; family UBA1018; genus CAIYTD01. The sequence goes on along the minus strand of JANNCA010000215.1, from coordinate 949 downwards.
ATAGCTCAATCTACAAGTCCTATCTGAACGACTCAGGCTATGAGCTCATTCTCATTAAAAGCCCTTTAAATGCGGGCAAATACCTACTGATGATGTCAGAGCAAACCTGAATGGCAAGATCCTCTTTGTAAGTGTGAGATGTTAGATTTCTCGATAGTTTCATGTCGAGCCAAAGCTGATGTTCTTCCTCCAAAAGAAATCCCATTTGAAACCCTACCTGAAAATCCTGCAAAGGCGTGGGAGCTTCAAGACCACGTTCTTCAGCAATTTTCTTCAAACTCTTCCATGCTAATTCATAGCAAAATTCAAAAGCCTGTATAATTCCAGCTCGATCTCTATCGTCGATAATCGGAGCAACAATAAATTTCTCTAAAGTCTGAGTAGCCGACTTAAAATTATTTATGGTGATTTCGGTTCTAGGATCCATTTTTACGCTCATAAATAATCACTCCATCGCGCTCTATATTTTGTCGTAAATCTTCTCCAGCCCGATTGAAATCAACCCAATCATAGAGATGAAGGGATGGAGGTGAATCTATGGCCAGCAAACAAAAATTTTCCCAATTTTTGACACTTTGCTTAGCTGATATTTGGAAGGCAATATCAAAGTCAGAAGTCATCCGAGCATCCCCACGAGCTCTCGAACCAAAAATCCAAATCCTTTCTGGATCCAAGCTAAGAACTGCCGCATCCAAGAAGATCTTTAAATACGAAGGCAAATGACTGAGTCTTTGAGAAATAGGAAAATGCAGAATCGATTGAGCAGTCCACGGCTGTGTAATTGAATTTGTTGGCATTCCACCCCTCGAATCTTTAAATCGGCAACGTTTTCACGCATCGAACGCTATTCACAGAGGCTTCCCGTGAAACGAACTCAAAATCACTATCGAAACCGTAAAATTTCAAAAAGGCCAACCACTCTCCGGCAGTCGGAAGCCTCGCTTGTTTT
>JANNCA010000182.1:0-1981 GCA_031386075.1 Oligoflexia bacterium | reverse complement strand
AACTTTGACAGACCCCATCGGAGTAAACTTAATTGCATTGCTAACCAAATTGATAAGTATTTGCCGTATGCGGATTGGATCAGAAATAATAGTCTTAGGAGTCGTTTCACAGGTGAGATACTCGAGCGTCAGGCCTTTCTCTTTTGCCTTTTCGGAAAGAAGTGAAACAACATCGGTTGCAATTTGATCTGGGTGAGTGTCTGAAAACTCAAGGTTGATATGACCGGCTTCTACTTTTGAGAGATCGAGAACATCATTGATAATGACAGAAAGATTTTCGCCATTTCGAGAAATTATATCAATAAAGTTATTGCGTTTGGCAACGGATAAACCGCCATCACGTAAAAGATCTGTAAATCCCAGTATTGCGCCAAGCGGAGTTCTGATCTCGTGTGACATGTTGGCAAGGAAAGTGGATTTAAATTGGTTGGCACTTTCAGCTACAGTTTTAGCTTTCTCAAGTTCTATTTTACTGATGACCTTTTCGGTTACATCGGTCGCAACCACAATTATTCCGTCAATGTTCCCAGCAGGATCTCGTTTTGGTTGGTAAATGAAATCGACATACAATTTCTTTATGGAGCCGTCACTTTTACGGATTTGGACAGCCTGCTCTTTCCCAATATGGGGAATGCCTGTTTTAAATACTCCATCGAGAAGTTGGATATAGCCTTGGTCTATTATTTCAGGCAAGGCATCGCTAACCGATTTACCAATAAGTTTACGTTCTTCAGCAGCAATTAGTATTATATAGGCGGGGTTTGTTAAACTAAAAATATGCGTCGGACCTTCCAAGACACAAATGCCAACAGGTGCTTCCATAAAAAGAGAAAATAATTTTGATTTCTCTTGGTCTGCTGTGAGCTTAAGTTTGCCAATCACGGCAAGCTGATTCTTGAGTTCTTTTTTCTGCAGGTAAAGCTCAATGAATATATTCACTTTACTCTGAACAGCAAAAGTGTCGAGTGGTTTTGAAAGAAAATCCACGGCACCGCTTTCGTAGCCCTTGAATGAGAAGTTTTGATTTTTAGCAGTTGCGGTTACAAAGATGATCGGTATGTTTTTTGTTTTTTTTATTCCGCGCATAGATTCAGCAAGTTCAAATCCGTTCATGACAGGCATTTGAACGTCAATAAGCGCAAGAGCAAATTCATGATCAAGCATGAACGCCAAGGCTTCCGTTCCGGATTTGGCCTTGAAAATTCTGATGTCATCCCGTCTGAGCAATCCTTCCAAGGCAAGAAGATTGTCTTTTAGATCATCAACAAGGAGGATGTTAACCTGATCGATTTTAGTTATTGTATCCATTTGAAATCTTCCCCTTACTTACTTACTTCTTTTGAAAAATTCGTTCTTTTTTTACAAAAGGATCAAAGTTTTCTGAATAGCGTGAAAACTGAATTGTCTCCTTTGAGCCCAAACCCAGAAAACCTTTGCGACAAAGCGATTCGTGAAAGAGCCCAATCGTTCTGGATTGAAGCTCTCGATCAAAATAAATAAGAACATTTCGGCATGAAATTAAATGGGTTTCTGAAAATACTGCATCAGTGACGAGGCTATGATCCGAAAAGGTGATATTTATTTTTAATTCTGGATTGAATTTTGCCGAGTTGAGAGTGGTCGTGTAATAGTCACTAAGCGTTTTCTTGCCGCCTGAACTATGGTAGTTATGGCTGTAATTCCGGATATTTTTTAAATTAAAAATGCCGCTTGCCGCCTTTTCAAGACTTCTGGGATTGATATCGGTGGCATACAGAATTGTACGCTCAAGTAACTTCTCTTCTTGCAACATGATAGCAAGTGAATAAACCTCTTCTCCGGTGCTGCATCCGGCAACCCAGATCTTAAGTGAAGGATAAGTTTTGAGAAATGGCACAACTTTTTCTCTTAGGCTGAGAAAATAAGTAGGATCGCGAAATATCTCAGTTGTAGAGACAGTGAGAAATTCAACCAAATCATAGAAGCTCTCCCAATCAGCAAG
>JANNCA010000155.1:0-12703 GCA_031386075.1 Oligoflexia bacterium | reverse complement strand
AAAGTACCGATCGGTACTTTGGAAGCAAGGCAATCAACCCTGCAACTCCATTAGGCCAAGGATTGGCCGAACAAAACCTTCAGGAGGAGGGTTATGGGACTCCGGATTCACACAAATGTGCCGTCGCTGATTGGTCAGCGCAACCTACGCACAACCCGTGGTAATCTGGATCGCACCTTCGAACGGCTGAGTTCCGGGTTAAGAATTAATCACGCCGGCGACGACGCCGCCGGTCTAGCTATCTCAGAAACACTTCGAGCACAAATCAGAGGACTTTCTCAAGCAGAGAGAAACGCCCAAGATGGCGTATCAGTGATCCAAATTGCTGAAGGAGCACTCTCAGAAGTTTCAAATATTATCATCAGGATGAGAGAGCTCGGTGTCCAGGCCTCATCTGATACGATTGGCCAAAGCGAAAGAAAATTCATCGACATTGAGTTCCAGCAACTTCTAGAAGAGATTAATCGAATTTCGAATACCACTGAATTCAATCGAATTTCGCTGCTCAATGGAACCACCATGGCCTTTGACGTCCAAGTAGGTACTGGCAACAATCCATCCATTGATCGCATTCGACTGTTCGATTCAAACACTGCAGACATCAATACAGTATCCTTAGGTCTAAACCTTTCGAATCTAATCGACAAAACAAGTGCTCAAAACAGCCTCAGTTCAATAGACAATGCCCTGAATTCGGTGATTTCTATTCGTGCCCGATTCGGTGCCCTCCAAAATCGACTCAACTCCATCATCAGCAACCTTACCGTGAGTCGCGAAAACTTATCTTCAGCAAATAGTCGAATCAAAGACATGGACATGGCTGAGGAAACAACTGAGATGACCAAGAATCAAATTTTAATGCAGACCGGGATTTCTGTACTCAGCCAAGCAAACTCATCGATTAAATCAGCACTCGGTCTACTAGGACAAGGGGGATCCTAATGAGTCCAATTTGAATCAAATTGAATCAAATTAGATTCGAAAAAAGTTTTGACCTGAGCAAAGGCACGTTGCCGGAGCTTGTTTCCTGGATGGAGTGAAGGCCCATTCTGAATAACCATGATGGTTAAGTCAGAATGGGCTAACTCTCCGGAACATAAGGTTAGGGGTATTTGTTTTTTTAGTTTTTTGTAACGGAGGACAGCATCAGCCGTCTTTCATAACCGAGCGTGACTCTATTTTCACGCTCAAACCAATTGAGCACGGATGCTCGTCGTCACTATGGAAAGTGACGAGCTATCTAGGAGGGTTGCACCATGAACGGAGTCTAATCTATGGGTTTACGTATAGCGACCAACGTCACGGCCTTAAATGCGCTGAGGCAAATGTCTGTTACCAGAAGCAATCTCGACAAATCGTTAGAAAGATTAGCGAGCGGTTCGCGAATTAATCACGCTGGCGACGATGCTGCTGGCCTAGCAATTTCTGAAAATTTACGCGCTCAAATTCGAGGCATGAGGCAGTCCAAACGAAATGCTCAAGATGGCGTTTCATTGGTCCAGGTTTCAGAAGGAGGTCTAAACGAAATCTCAAACATGCTGATTCGATTGCGGGAATTATCGATTCAGGCTGCTTCCGACACTATCGGAGACACCGAACGTCAATTTGCAGATCGAGAGTTTCAGTCCCTCAAGCAAGAAATTGATCGAATTGCAAATATTACATCCTTCAACGGAACGCCGCTTCTGAACGGTAAGGCCGGAATATTTGAGATTCAAGTAGGTACCCATAACAATCCTATTCTAGACAGAGTGATCTATAATGGAGATCGTGCTGATGCCTCCTTGGACTCCCTGAAACTGGGAGGCGAATCTGTAGCTACGAAACAAGGCGCTCAACTCTCGCTCTCAGTGATTGATGATGGCCTAATCCGAGTGAACAGTATTCGTGCTGACTTAGGAGCCATGCAGAATCGGCTCCAGTCGACAATTAATAACTTGGCAATCACGGACGAAAATCTTTCTGCCGCAAACAGCCGAATTCGAGACGCTGATATGGCCGAAGAGGTTTCAGAAATGACCAAAGAGAACATATTAATGCAGGCTGGAATAGCAGTTTTGTCACAAGCAAATAATACAAATTCACATGCACTTAAACTATTAAATGGATAGGAGATAAATTGTTTAATTAGAAATAGATGATGATTTTACCTTCTAGGGGTGGTCCCTTTTAGAAAAATCAACTAAATGTCAGTTAAATCAGGCAAGATGCCGCCCATCGTTAAGGATAACGATGCTCCGTTATGGAAGACTAATTTATGAATGGAGGCTAGTATTATGGGTTTAAGAATAGCAACAAACACTACAGCCCTCAATGGGTTGAGGCAGTTAGCAAACACTAAGTCAAATCTGGATAAGTCACTTGAACGACTTGCCAGTGGAAGTCGGATCAATCATGCAGGCGATGATGCAGCAGGCTTGGCCATATCCGAGAACTTGCGAGCTCAGATTCGAGGAATCAGGCAGGCAAAACGAAACGCCCAGGACGGGGTTTCCCTGATTCAAGTTTCAGAAGGGGGCCTAAACGAAATATCTAATATACTGATTAGACTCCGAGAATTAGGGATTCAAGCAGCATCTGACACGATTGGTGACACCGAACGTTCGTTTGCAGATCGAGAATTTCAATCTCTGAAGCAAGAAATTGATCGAGTTGCGAATGTAACTGAATTCAACGGCACGCCTCTGATCAATGGCAAGGCAGGCATCTTCGAAATTCAGGTGGGAACGCATAATAATCCAATTTTGGATCGAATTATCTATGATGGAGAGCGCGCAGATGCGTCATTGGACACGCTGAAACTCGGAGGAGAATCTGTAGCAACAAAGCAGGGTTCACAGCTCTCCCTCTCGGTTCTGGATGACGCATTAATCCGAGTCAATAGTATTCGAGCTGACCTAGGAGCACTGCAAAACAGACTTCAATCGACCATCAATAGCCAGGCTATATCAGACGAAAATCTGTCTGCAGCCAATAGTCGAATTCGAGACGCTGACATTGCCGAGGAAGTTTCGGAAATGACGAAACAAAACATCCTGATGCAATCGGGAATAGCAGTACTTGGCCATGCCAATAACACGGCAAGTTCAGCTCTTAAATTGCTTTCAGGATAAATAAAAATTTTTGATCGGGTACTGTCGACCCTAAGTACAGAAATCTAAGAAGTCGTAACAGTACCCGATCCAGAATTTTAAACTACCTAGAAAGATACTCTAGCGCACTTGTCCCATACAGGTTAACTGAGCTAGAATCATAAGGATGCAGTCCATCAAGTCGGTCCTTATCATAGGCGGAAGTGGCTTTTTAGGTACTCAACTTGCCCTTACGTTGCGCGAAGGATACAAGGTTTTTGCTACCTACTGTAGTCACCCTATGGCAATACCGGGTGTGACTTTTTTGCCGTTCAATGTGGATAACCGCAATTGGATCAAAAGAATCGTTTATTCAACACGCCCCGATGTTGTGATTTACATGGTAGGAAGCAACAGCAGAAGTTGGGCCGATAAAAATATTCGGCGCACCGAATTACTCCACTCTGTCGGCCCTGCCAGCTTAGCGAGCGCAACAGACATTATGCAACCTAGATATATTTATTTATCTAATTCATATGTATTTGATGGAGTGCGGGGCAACTATCGGGAAACAGACACCGTCCTACCTTCAACGATATTAGGCAAAATGAAGCTTAGCGGAGAAAACATTATCAAAAGTAAGTCTTTGAATTTTGTTATTTTAAGATCAAGTCCCATTTTTGGACTTGGCAACGGCGTCAATCTTTCGATGATAGACAGACTGAGAATGAACTTAGACCGGGGACAAAGATTTGAAGCGACTCCGTATGAAATTCATTCGTTTGCACCCATCGAGGGCCTTTGCGATCTCCTCAAGAGACTCATTGACTCGGGAGTTCGAAATCGCGTGCTTCATTATGGTGGCCTCACTAAGCTGACTACCTATGAGTTTGCCCAAAACTTTGCAAAACACTTCAACTATGATCCTAACCTAATTATCCCAAAAGGAATCATTCAAAGAAAAGCGGGATTCGCCGAAGACCATATTTATGACTTTTCACTGAATTCGACTCAGGCAGTCGACACCCTAAAGATCAAGCCCTTTCTCCTGGAGGAGGGCTTTGATTTGATCCAGAAGAAACTGATTCCCAATCCGTGAGCGCTTCGTATCTCGGGTCACCTTAGCGAATTCCACAAAGTAAAACTTAGATACTTGTTCAGGAGTGACTTTTTCTCCCTGAAAGGTCCAAAACACATCCCTAAAGGGTCCCACTTGAGCAAGCAGTTCCTGAGTTTGCCCCCCCAGGGAAGCTGTAGCTTGAGAGCTTTGACCTGGTTGCCCATCCACTGCTAACGCCCCTCGAACGTGCTGTGCAAATGAGATCTCAATCAGTCCGTGAGCTGAATTCGAAAAAATCAACTTAATTTGATTTCGGAATAACATGATATCCGCGGCGGTCTGAGCAATGGCGTAAACTTTTATTTCCTGAAATTTGACGCCATTTTCAGAATAAGTATTAAAGAGGCGAGCATACTCATTGACCTGCTCACGGAGTTCAGTCAAAAAATTGATGGTGCTTTCTTCGACCAATTGCTGGGGATCGAAACTTCGCCCCAACTGAAGGAGTCTCTCGGCGTCAGGATGAACCTCGGCACGAGCCAACTCATGAAGCCATCCCTGCTGAGGCGGTAAGACATCTTGGAATCGACCCATAATTAAAGGCACTCCTTCTTTGCACAAGAAAAAGCCCCAAAAACCGGCGAGTCAATTGGAACCCAGAAAGTAAAAGCGGGCGCCGTATGTCAGCTTTAGGCTTCCTGGAGACCAGGCATGCACACCACTGACAGGGACAGCCCCCTGGGTAATTGACTGTAGGGTCCAAATAAATATCGCCGGTCCCTGGAGCTGCTTTTAGTATAGCGGGTTTATCTCGTAAAGAAAAGGAGACGAAACTTTACAGAACTAGAAGGAGATGCCACAATTTTAAGTAGGATGCCCGGTAAAAAACTGCTCGTTGCGGACGATAGTTTAACTATCCAAAAAGTGATTCGCCTTGCTCTTTCAAACGAAGGCTATGAAATTCAAGCCGTCTCAGACGGGAATGATGCTATCCAGCAAATTTCACTCACTCGTCCAGCAGTCGTTTTGATTGATGTTTCCCTCCCTGGAAAAACAGCGTTTGAAGTCAAAGAGGAAATCAACTCTCAGAACGACTTAGAAGAAGTCAGGTTCGTTCTGATGTCCAGTGCATTCGAAACGGTTGACGAGACGCTTGCACTCCAAGTCAAATTCCATGGCCGGCTCATCAAACCATTTGATCCTGCACATTTAAGACAGGTTCTAACGGATGTACTAGGCCAAGTGCCAGCAAAACAGAAGGTGCAAGTTTCCAGCATTCAGCATCCTCCACAACCTCCAGCCCCCCCGACACCCCCATCCTTTAAGGCGCCTCGGCCAGGAACCATGCCTCCACCTCTCCCACAGGAGAATGACTTTACCCCTTTTGACTCTGAGGAAATCACCCGTAACGAACCGACTCTCCCCGACTTCCAATTTCCTCAATCCCTCGGTGAAAATTTCCCTGAAGACAGACTCCCCATTGAGCGAACAGGTTCTATCTCTCTCGATATTGAGTCCTGGGAAACCTTTCCAACACCTCTTCCTCCTGATCTCCCCGCTTTCAAACCTTCACCGCCAACATTACCAACATTTCCTCCATTAGACGAAGCGCTGGATATCCAAGAACTCACAGAATCCACAATGAGTATGACTCATGACGAAGACTTTCAATGGAGCGTCAAGGAGCCAGTCCTCAGACCTCCCCAGCGCATGATGGATCGAGGGGGTTCAAGATTCGAAATGACTCCTCCACGAGAACCCTTCCCTCCTTATGAAGAAGACTTTTCTTCCCACTTTATGCCGCCCCCTCTCCCTACTGAGCAGATTTCGATTGGAGAGTCGAGGACAGCTCAAGCTCTGACACCGTTACATCCCATGCCGCCTCCCATACCCAATAACCACTCCCCATTCGCGGCCCCCAATCAGTGGGTCAGTCCCATTTCACAAGAACAAATTGAAAAAATGATTCAAGAACAAGTTGAAGCTACCCTGACCAAAATGATCCAAAAAAATATTCCTGATATTGCTGAACGTCTCATCAAACAGGAAATTCATCGACTCCTCTCAGAAACCTAACGGTACGCCTAGCTTTCTAAGGGTATCCGACTGAATCTGATGAATATGTCCCAAAGCACTGATCGATGCGTTCGTCAGTTCGTCTAACTCGACTTTAGAGAATGTTTGTTGCTCTCCAGTCCCTTGAACTTCAACAAACCCGCCCCTGCCAGTCATGACAAAATTCATGTCCACATCACAGGTAGAGTCTTCGGCATAATCTAAATCAACCAAAACTTTCCCATTTTTGAGCCCGACGCTCACGGCACCGACCGTATCCACCCAAGCTCCAGCTGGAACTTTACCTGCGGCCACAAGTTTACCCATTGCTATTCCAATGGCAACACAACCCCCCGTAATTGAAGCAGTTCGAGTTCCGCCGTCAGCCTGAAGGACGTCGCAATCAATCAAAATCGAGCGCTCTCCTAATTTTTTAAGATCTACTCCAGTGCGAAGGGCCCTCCCAATCAGCCTTTGTATTTCTTGTGTTCGACCGGATACTTTCTCTCGATCTCGCTTGGAACGAGTATGAGTCGCGCGAGGTAGCATAGAATATTCTGCGCTAATCCAGCCCTTTCCCTTTCCTGCCATCCAAGAGGGAACGCTTTCTTCAATAGAAGCCGTACATAAAACATGGGTATGTCCGGCCTTGATCAACACAGCCCCCTCAGCGTAGCGATTGATTCCCGCCTCAAAAATCAAAGGCCTGATCTCGTTTGATTTTCTTCCGACTGGCTCACGTTGAGTCATTGCAAATCACTCCACTTGTTATAAAGAAGGTGTGATGTACCATGAAACAATCGATGTATGGAAGGAACTGCTGCAAGCCGGACTAAAAGAGGACGGGTGGCCGTGGGATTGGACCACCCTGGGAGCCCTGAGCAAAAGAGGTCGTCAGGATCAAAAAATTCGGGCCCGGGTGATCGCTAAGTCCGAAGGAATTTGGGCAGCAGAAGGATTAGTTCACTGCTTAGGCCAAATTTCTAATAGTAAAACTCATCCGATCGAAGCGAATTCCAGACTTCTCGATGGAGCACCCCTAAAACCGAACGATCTCGTCGTTGAGCTTGCCGGAGACGCAACCGATCTCCTCGCCCTAGAAAGACCATTTCTAAATTTAGCAGCTTATATTTCTGGAATCGCCTCTGCGACACGCCGATGGGTAAATCTAATCAAACACGCCTGTCCAAACAACCCTCCGCGCATTGCGCTCACCCGAAAGACTTTACCTCATTATCGCGACATTGCCATTCAAGGAGTGCGGATTGGAGGAGGGTTCCCTCATCGAGTCAGCCTATCTGGGGGCATCCTCATCAAGGAAAATCACATCGTAGCAGCTGGAGGCCTTCCCCACGCAATCGACGGTGTCCGAAAAATGGCACCTCACGGACTCAAAATAGAGATCGAAGTCCGATCAGAATCAGAATTAAAAGAAGCCCTTTCCGCTCAAGTGGATGGAGTCCTTCTGGATAATTTCACCCCCGAGCAAGTGCGTTCAGCATTAAAAATCCTAGAAAAACAATTGCGCCGCCCTTTTGTCGAAGTCTCGGGTGGACTCACCGAGGGGAATGTTTCGAGCTATGCTCTCGAAGGCGTCGACATCTTGTCCACCGGATCTCTCACCCACTCAGTTCAGGCAATCGACCTGTCCCTTTTAGTCTATGAATAAAAATCACCCTCTCGCAAATCAAGTCATAGATCGGTGCTTGTCGACCAACGATCTTGCCAAAACTCTCGCAGAACAAGGTTGCCCACACGGAACTTGGGTGGCTGCACGGCATCAGGAGACAGGCCGAGGAAGGCTAGGAAGAAAGTGGGAATCCGCTGAAGGAAACCTTTTTCTGTCCCTCGTGATTCAATCTCAGGGTAAAATTGAAAATCAAAGCCTCTTGAGCTGGATTCCCCTCGCTTCCGCAGTGGCGGTGACTCGAGCCTTAAAAAAACAGTTTTCTGGCATTCACTTTCAGATCAAGTGGCCAAACGATCTCTATTTAGCAGGGAAAAAACTCGGGGGCATCCTCTGCGAAGGATTTCGGGTTCAATCAGAAACATTCATAGTCATAGGGGTGGGGCTCAACTGCCTCCAATCCCCTGAAGGCTTAGATCAACAAACGATCGATCTGACAACGGCCGTCGGGCGAGGCCCCATACGAGCAGACGACATCCGCGATCTAGTGCTCAAAGCTCTTTTGTCTGAAGTTCAAGTGCTGATGACTGAAGGAACTACAGAAATCAGGAAAAGCTATGAATGCTGGGCAACCCTTACGAAGGGAACTGAAATCGAATGGGGTAATCCAATCCAAACCGGATGGGTCGAAACACTTGGCCCGTCAGGTGAACTTCTTGTCATTTCCAATTCGAATGGCGCGAATTCCAATAGTCCGAACGCCAAGAAAATGAGCCTTTTCTGCGAGGATGTTCAAGTGCGCTTAAAAAAGGAAGCCCCGAAAGATCTGAAGGATCCTGAGGCTTCCTGAGGAGGTGGTGGGTACAGCATCGTTGCGTATCGCTACGCAGCCCGTGAAGCACCGCGCTTACCCTTAGACTTAGTCTGGTGCGCATTGTAGTGCTCAATCTTTTTTTCATAATCAGCGACAGGCTCTCCCGTCTTCTTGATCAGCCCAAATTTAAAATGGTCGTAGTGTTCTTCACAAAAGTTAAATTTCGTAGCCTGAACCTTGCAGCTCCAGGAAAAACACCCTCCAGGCAACGGATCATGTCCTTTTCCTTTAGTCCCGAGCGGGGCCTGGGTTTCAGCTTTTTTAGAATCAGCACCTTTCATTTCGGGTTTTTTAGCTTCGCCCCCCGGTGCTTCTTTCATTTTTTCGACTTTCCCTGAGCCCTCATGCCCTTTTGATTCATGTGCTTTTGACATTTTTCCTACCTCACCTCTATTGAATCTATCGGTAAAGGAACTTTAAAACTTTAGTAAATTAGTACAGTTTAACTGCAGCTGTTTACAGCAGTTCTGAAGGCGGCCATTCAACTACGGTGCCCGGTAAGATACAAATTGGACTTCGTTGTCAATGATATTTGAAGCTAGCCAGAGAGGACTCTGCTTTGGACTGAGGAATTTTAAGAATTACCACACAAAGCTGAGGGTACATTTGCAAAGCTTTTGCTGCCGATTCACCAAAAAGTTTATCGCGTGTCAAAATCACTCGAAAGCCCGCGGAGATAGCTGCCTGAGAAAGAGCACCATTTCCTAAATTTCGCCAACCTTGATGCACAGTTGTATGAGACTTAATCCTAAATTTCTGAAGAACTGTGCGAAGGCCATTGGGTAAATTGAAGTCAAGCAGCCACATCAGGATGATCCGTTATTTCAGCGGCAAAACGTAAAACTCCAGCGATGCTTTCACGAGGAAATTCAGAATAGTCTTGAACTATGTCTTCATAAGTCATTCCTTCAAAGGATGCTTCGATATAATCCCTGACAAATTTAGGCTTACGCAGCTCTTTCTGTCAGTCGCTTTACCCGGCCTTACTGTAAAATCGCCGATTCTGCCGTCCTCCGACCAGAAAAACCCTCTTAGCCCTGGAAATTTACGACGATTCGAATTTTTCCATTGAAAAGCCATTCATACTTTGATATTTGACGTATCGCGTTATATTCCGACCTAGTTACTCTTCTATTGATCTCACTTTAGCGCACCCGGAGAATAGCATGAAAAAACCAGAATTAAGTCCATTTTTAATAATTATTTCAATAGTTACCATTGGCCTTGGGTCTGTGCCTCCTGTTTTTGCTGACGAGGGTCACGTTGGGGACATTCAGTATTCGATTTTATTCGAAAGTCAGTTTCAACAGCTGCACGGAAAAGAATGGGAACTCTTAAAAGGACAAGAAGTGCCTTGGGACTCGGAACTCAGAAGTTTCTGGACAGATTCCCATCTGCCCGATGGCCGTGGAGTTTTCTTAAGATCAGCCAACCATGGGCGCCCTCGAACTGAGGGAAATCCCGAAGGAACCTTGCCCATGGGGAGGTATCAGACTGACGTGATGGTCTCTCATCGTCACACCGTGGGACCAACCCGCGGAGGCTCCACTTTTATCAGTCGCGGTAAAGGTGATTGCGAACTTCAGCACGGCATACATACAGGCGGATGTTTCCATGATAATGGGGCTGCAGGAATCACCCGCGATACCCTTCACATGAGTCATGAAGGAGGGTCAGAAACCCGCCCTAGAAACATCACCGTGAATGTTTTCGTGAAAATAAAAGAATCACCCAAAGAAGCTCCCGAACTTGTAGCAAAGGCTGAGTGGTCCCCAGAGCAGATCACTGAACTCCTAAACAAGCCCGAGTTTAAAAATGCTTTGGCCGATGCTCTTCAAAACTTCCGAAAAAAATAACGGGGAGTCACGAGAATTTTATGATCTCCGTAAGCAAAAAAAATCACTGGACCTCCCCATCACGACTTGTCCGGCTTCTTGCCATTGCAAGCGTTGGTCAATTTGCCCTCACTGTTCATTGTCTGTCTGCAAAGGCACAAAACTCTCAGTCGCTAGAGATCGAAGCTCATAAGAGTTCTGGTGCGATTCAAAAATGGAACTTCCCTTGTAAAAATGCCGGGAGAGTCTCGGAATCTCGAATTACGTTTGAACAAAATAGCAGTATTCAGGTGATTTGGGATGAGTCCTGTCAGAAGGTCATCCTCCAGGGTGTGTCAGAAAAAATGGCTAAGAAACAAAAAAAATCAGTCTCTAAAACTCAAGAATTGACAGCGAAATCTGACAAAAGTGTCGCACTTGAAGGAACTCTTGCCCTACCTTTAACCGTTCAAGCCCCACAAGTCACTATTGAAACCCAGTGGTCAAATCCCGCACTGAGCATCACGCCTCTACCCAGTGACTCTAAGCCAGGCAGCAAGAAATCCGAACACCCATCTATAAAATCTTTTGTTCGTCAGGGAGCCGTCCTGAAAGTGGATCATTTAACCTTGAGCGATATGGATTTTGAAAACCAAGGCAGGATGGAGTCCTCAGATGAGCTTAGGATCACTCTCAATCATGGAGCTTTTCACAATTCTGGGGAGATCGAAGTGGGCGGAGTCCTGGAGTTTGAGAGGAGTGGCTCTGAAAGAGTCTCCCTCCTCCAATCGGGGATCATATCCGCTCAATCCATCGAAATGGGTGACATTCTTGCTCCAATCCATATCTTTGAAAATACCGCGTCCGGAGTTCTCAAAGCCAATCGAATCTTTGGGGAATTCAAACAATTCATCAATTCTGGCCGACTTGAGAGCGCAGAAAAAATAACTCTCATGGGAGTTGACCTACAAAATCGAAACGGCACCGTCATTTCTGATCAGGAATTGATTATCGATTTTATTAAGATCCAAAACGAGAAGGGTAAAATCCATGGCTCAAAACAAACCACGATTCGAGTGGGTGAAAAACTAGAAAACGCTACAGGCATCATTGGAAGCGATGGCCCTACTGAACTCAATTTCTCGCCGAAAGGGACAGCTCCGTCCCTAGGTAGGCTTGAAGGAAGCGAAGTCTTGCTCACCCTGCGCCACACCAGCCCCACTGAGCTCAAATCAGGAGAGATTTGGGGTAAAGACAGTATCTCCATTTTTTCCGATATAAAAGTATCACTTCCTGATGTTCAATTTCACTCACCACTTTTGAATTTAGTAGCTCCCGATTTTGCTTTAGATCCCCTCACTCAATGTGGCACTACCGTCATCCATTGTGACCCAAAACGAAACCTTTGTCTGACTTCAGATTTATCTAGCCAAGGTGAGATCCGTTTTCTTGAATCCGATTATTGCCGTTATCCCCATACTGAGCACAAATATGACTCAGGTGAGACTAGTACTCTTGTTTCGTCTGCTTCGCCTGTTTCGTGGATAGACGCAGTTTCCCTCAGACCGCAACTGATGATCAGTCATCAGATGAATCACCTTGGAAAGGTCATTCAGGATCTTCAAGTCCACTTTGAAAAAGATCGGGGCTATCTCAATCAGTACACCGTTTCCATTGATTCCCAGCTCATCTCCTCTCAAGCAATTCAATTTTTAGTGCCTCACAGTCGGATCCTTGTCGGATCAGAAGATCAGTCACGGGGAGTTGGAATTTTTGCCGACCGCCTTCGAGCATTTACCGACCATTTTCTAATCAAACGCGGCAGTGTGAATGCTGCGGACGCTTATCTTGCAGCTCCAGGTGGAATTACTGTAGGAGTTTTAGAGAAAGATTCCACCCAAAAAGTCAAAGCAGGAAACAGAGAGATCCCTCTTCTTCGCAGAGGCGATGCTTTTTTAGCAACGGCTGGCGACTGTTATTTCAAAGGACCCCTCAGTTGCTCAGGGACGATGGAAGTGGGAGGGAACCTCATTTTGGATTCGGACAAGAAGCAATACGGCTTCTCTTCAGATATCCGAGTGAAAGGTAATCTGGTTTTAAAAGGAGAAGGGGATCTCAGTCTGGTTCGCCATCTGGGAAATACACAATACAATCAAAGCATCCCACTTCAATCGGACCATTACTCTGAGGACGGGACTTTTG
>JANNCA010000259.1:0-12601 GCA_031386075.1 Oligoflexia bacterium | reverse complement strand
CAAATAAAAAGTATTTACCCTGACGCCGTGTCGGTCATCCAGCTAAAGCAAAACTCGTGAAGTAAACTCCCTTTACCTTTCCGCTCACTAAAAAGCTATTAATAGCATTTTTTATTTCTTCTTTTAAGGACTCTCTACCTTCGGCTCCAGCCAAATCAGAGGGCCTTTTACTATTAAATAAATCGATAATTGTATTTCTTATTTGAGGCATTTTTGCCGTAATTTCTGCTTCAATTTCGTCAGTAAGCACTTCAAGTGAGATACTCACTCGAACAAATTTTGAATTTACGCTGCCTGGGGTAGAAAGATTAATTGTGAACTGCTCAAGGGTGACCATCTTACCGTAGTCACCGAATTTCTTTTTTTCTCCGGACTTGGCTTCGCCTTCTTTACCTTCCTTAGCCTCTTTACCTTCTTTTTCCTTACCCTTCTCGCCCTCAGCTTCGGCCCCGGGTGCAGTTCGGCCCGCTATGTCTTCAACTGAGGCATGTTGCTTTTCTCGCTGAAAGGACAAAAATAAAATTCCGAACATTCCAAGCGTCGCAACACTATTCACAAGCGATAGTATAAGGACAAGTTTCCCCCCAGATGCCTGGGGTTGAGCCCCAGACATTGAGGTACTTACTTTATCTTCGGTGGCTCCAGCTTTCTCAGTGGACATGATTCTATTTTGCTACGTAACTAGTCCCTTAAGCAAGTACGCAAATCAAACTATTGCATATAATTAATCATGCACTGAAATTGTCAAACCAATGACAATAAATAAATATAAATAATTTAATTAATTATGATCTTTTAATATTTAATATTTCTTGA
This sequence comes from Oligoflexia bacterium, assembly GCA_031386075.1. GTDB lineage: Bacteria > Bdellovibrionota > UBA1018 > UBA1018 > UBA1018 > CAIYTD01. The sequence continues at coordinate 11,785 of JANNCA010000259.1, read as the reverse complement.
AGCATTTCATCTGAGGTGCTCACTACCTTGCTATTTGCTTGAAAGTTTCTTTGAGCTTGAATCAAGTTAATGAACTCATTAGCAATGTCTGTAGTCGAAGCCTCAATAGTTTTAGAAGATATCCTACCCCGACCACCTGCCTGTGGAGCTCCCAGAGTTCCCTGCCCAGAAAGTCGGCTTTCCCTAAACCTGTTCTGACCCATCTTAAAGAGCCCTTCTGGATTCTCAAACTTAGATAGAGCAACTTGCGCAATATTTTGGTTTTCGCCATTCGTATAGACGGCTGTGAGACTACCATCATCGTTAAACGTCATTCCAGCTAAGGATCCAGCAGTATATCCATCTTGAACAGTTTTGTAATTTTCAGAGTGAGTTCCATATTGTGTCACCTGGGTACCACTTCCACCATGAGCTTTATCATCACCAAAATTGAACTTGATCGTTTGATCTGGAAGCGCACCCTTGTTAAAATTAAATGAAGATTTATCAGTAATCTGCTCTCTCAGACGTCCATCTGGATCATAGAGAAGACGCCCTCTTGCGCATTGGACCATTTCACCTGGCTTCCCATTGGTAGTTTCCTCCCCCTTGACCATCGCTCTCCACGTCCACACTCCATCGTCAGTTCTATTAAAATACAGAGTCGCCACATGGGCAGTCCCTGCAGTGTCATAGACGGTAACTCCAGTGGCGAAGTGAGATGATTGATCAGGGTGCTCCGGATCAAATACGAGGGCTTTCTCGGATCTTAGATCCAAGTTCATGAATAGTTTCACTTCAGCTGTTTTTTTGGCATCAACGACGGTTCGATCAATTGAGATCTCGCCCATTTTTGAAGTGATTCTTCCATTTTCATCGGCTTGGAATCCCATGACATGAAAATTGTCAGCATTAATTAGCTTTCCCTCTTTGTCAAAGTGGAAAGCACCATTTCGGGTGTAACTCTGGCCATCCACCCCATTCAGCACAAAAAACCCATCCCCTGTAATGGATAAATCGGTCGAAGACTCCGTCTGCAAAATCGAGCCTTGGGAAAATATGGGATTCACTGCAGAAAGCCGAGTTCCACGTCCGATCTGATTGCCGCCCAATAAGCCTTTCAATGACTTGGCAATCACATCCTGAAACTCAGGTCGACTGACTTTGAAGCCAACCGTACTCGCATTGGCAATGTTGTCACCATAAATAGACAACGCTTCACCTTGTGCAGTCAGGCCTGATACGCCTGTATACATAGAAGATAATATACCCATGAGGGACGCCTCCTTGCGTCTTTATATTTGCAACTCTTCAGTCATTCGGAGCTGCTAGGCCTCCCAACAGGGGTCCGGCCAAATTGAATTTTTATTTGAATCAATAACTAAATTACTACTGCACCGTCAATATTAGTAAAGATATTGCCAGCAGCTGCCTTTCTATCCAGCGCTGTCACAACCGTTCTGTTCGTAACGTTCACAATCAGGGCTGCGTCCGGAGTGAGAATAAGAGTATCCTGAACCCCCTTGGACTCAGCGCGATCTACAGCATCGTTAATTTTACCCATAGTCATTGGGTCTATCGCAATTTTTCTATCCTTGAGTCGTTGCGAAGCATGAGCAGAAAATCTAAGAGGCGCCCTGATTTGATTCAGGTCGGATTTTTCAACAACTGACTTCTCTGAAATTGCCTTGTCAAAAACTCGATCAAACTCAGTAGGCACCCCATCTGTTCTTTTTTTTTCTAGGGGAGAGCTAGATTCTCCTGTCTGTGTTGGCAAAGACGTCACATTTGGATAAAGAAATGTTCCATTACTCATTTGTTTATACCTCCTTTCTCTAGTTCAGTTTTATGGTCGTCCGAGTCCCTTAAGCCATTCATAAATCCTTTTTCAACCTCTTCTATTTTCTGTGGAATTATAATACTTTCGTTCGGTTGGGTCGATGATCCAACCCCCTTTTGAAAGGAAATGAGATTGGAGGGCGAGACAGGCGCAATAGGTGTTCTAGCCACTTTTGAAGTCAATGTCGCCTGATCAGAGGGCTTAGACACCTCAGGCCCAGAGCGTTCGAGTTCGATCCGAGCTATGTTACGCATAGTAACTCGATCCTGATGTCGGGAATCTCCAACGAGAAACACCGGCTCACTCCCCTCGAAACTGACGCCGATGACTTTTGCTTGAATTTGTGGATTAATTTCTATCACTTTTCCATGCTCATCTTTTGCATTAACTCGAATTCGATAACCACCTCCTTTAGCAGGAAGCGTATTAGACTTAATCCCATCCCATTCAAAACTCACCTCACCCGCTTTTTGAGGACCCAAATCCTTTTGAAATACCTCTTCGCCCGACTCGCTCTCAACGGAAACTTGCACACTCCCGGCATTTCGAGAAAGATTGAAATTCAAATCATCCATCTGGCCTTCTAAGTGTGGGAAGCGTTCCCGATCGATTGTGACCATTTTTCCAATTAAATGGGTCATGGACATCTGCTCAAGAGGCTTGTTTTGCGTAGCCATTTTATTTAAATTTTGATTGACGTTTTGCAATTGCTCCACTGACGTAAACTGTGCAATCTCAGTTGCCATTTGCTCTGCTTTAAAGGGATTCGTTGGATCTTGATTTTTCATTTGGGTCAGCATAATCCGAAGAAAATCATCCTTGCCCAAAGTTTTTTTTACTTCTCTAGGCTTTGTTGGTTTTTCTCCATATTTGGCTTGGATCTGTTTATAGATGTCGCCAAATTTAGGCGCTGTCGCAGCCTCCTTAAAGTCTTTCTGCTCGGAAAGGAGTCCTCCACTATCGCTGCTGGTGTTGATAGGAGAATTAACGGCCTGAGCCCTCTCATTGACTGCCGCCGCAGCTAAACCCGACTTAGAGGTCCCGGTGATCATCGATCTCCCCCCTGTGCACTCATGCCATCACATCCAGTCTACCGCTCACCCCAGCCATACGATTTGAATTTCTTGAGACTTGAGACGAAGTAGATAACCCTGTCAATTGATCATTCGTTGGCTGACTTCGAGGTCGACTATTTGAACCCAACTCACTCCCAAGCCATTGACCACTCTGACTTTGCTGATGATTTAAATTTTGGTTCAAATTCTGGTTTTGGTTTTGCCCAGCTTGATCCTGAAAATTTAAAGGAGTCTCACTGTCTTGTTGTGTTGGAGTGGATCCCAATACCGAAATATCTATACTCGTCAGCGAAAGATTTTGAGCCGAAAGGCTTTCTTTTAAATAACTCAGACTTTCTTCAATAATTTTTTTTGCTTTCTCGTCTGAGGCGTGAACTTGCAAGCCCACCCCAGAACCATCCATAAAGATTCGAACATTCAATTCACCTAAGTTTTCAGGCTTTAAGCGGACTCTCATTTCACCGCCCCCTTGAAGTGACAATTTTTGAATTCCACTACTCATCCCCATTAAACCATCAGTGGAAATACGTGCCTTTGACATCGCCCCCGGTACGACAAACGCAGACACCTCTGTGGACGCACCCGCTTTCCCAGGCATCCCCGAAACAATCTGATTGGCCACAGGAACTGAAACTATCACCTGCGAATTTCCATCAATGGGATTGAGGTGAACACCACTTTGAAGAGAAGCTTTCTGAACTTTCCTATCATCCAAACCAGAGAACTCAAGAGAGGACGACTTCAAGGATTCGGCGGCAAGGTACTTAGGCAACGATCGTGCTTGACTCTCAACCTGGCCTTTTGAAACCTTCCCAGCTGCCTTCGCTTCAGTGGGTTGAGTTTCTTCAAAAAATCCATCTTCCTCAGCACGAATTACTCCTTTCATACCGATAAATTCTTCGCCTGACAGACCTCCACTCCAAGGCCTTTTCCGCTCTTGAACCTGATCTCTTACCTCAAAGCCCTGAGCCATTCCGATCGATTGAGAGCTGAGAACCTGAACAGAAGGCCTGCCATCGCCATGGTCATCTTGGAGTCGAAGTTGTTGTGGAAGTTTCAAGCTATCACTCTGAGAATTAATAGCAATCAGATCATCTTTTGTTAGGGCCTCTGCCATTTTTGAAAACTGATCTCCCATAGAAAATTGAGCCTGATTCTGTAAGGCGGAGAATGAATGGTCCGGTGCATCAACCGTGAGAATAGAATTGGCTTCGGAAGGTTGAGGGGGTTGTACAGCAACTTGCGACGGCTGTAAATTTCTAGGCCCTGAAACTCCAGCGAGCATCTCCTGGCGAATCTGTTTTTCTAACTCGACCTGAGATTGAGGCAAAACAAGCCCATCCTTAGCCTTCCCATAAAATTTATTTAGTCCCCCCATCGAACCTTTGGGATCTATAGCTGGATCCAAAGCTGGATCTAAAACTGGAAGCTGAATCTCTGAAGCCATTTGACTAGGACTAACGGCAACCATACTCATATTAAATTGAGTGTCTGGATCAGTTGGACTTGGAGATTTTTTCTTGGGTTGCCGAATGAACTCAGTTCGTGCCGGCTCGCTGACTGATGTCTTTTGAGGGATTGAGTTGACCATGAGATCTACCTCCTTCCTTTCTGGCTACTTGCCCTGGCGTTTTTCTAATTCCAGCCAGGCGTTCAGAAAGCCTAGAAGAATGTGCAGGATCCATTAAATTCATTATTTTACCTAACCTTTGTGTATCCATTCTTGACACTACTTCGACTGAAAGTTTCTCGTCTATTGTCCCAAGCATTTTAGCTGCCGCCTTAGGACTCATAGATAAAACAGTATCTGTCACTTGCTGAATTTTCTGATCAGAATCTTGTTTTTTAGCTACCTGAATTTTTTCTAATTCAGTTCTCATGATCTCTAGATTTTTTACCTGATCAGCTAGTGACTGCACTTTTACTTTGAGTTCAGATTCCCTGGCAGCTAGTTCTCTTGCTTTAGCCTCATTTTGCTCCTTTGACTTTCTCACGTCCTCAATGGCAGTTTCATCAACTAAACAGTTCAAAGATAGCCCTACCGGAGTCAGAATCTTCTTTTCAACTTTTTGAGATTTCGTTTCATTGTGAGGTAGTTTACCCTCTTCTTCTCCAGCCGATACGGTATCCAGGGTGGACAAAAAAATCCAGACAGCTCCAGAAATCCAAAATTGCTTAGCAAATTGAGATACGCTCATACTAAATCCCCTTTGAATCTGGAGCGCATCACCATCAGGTCATCCATCTGCTTCCGTTCATGTTTAATCAGCAGTCGCCTATATTCGATATAAGCTTGATCGCAAAGCGACTCCATTACCTTACTTTCCTTTCGTGCTATCAAATACGTACGAAGGGCCTTCTGAACTCCTCTGCTTGCTCTTACAATAGCTTGATCACATTGATGAATTCTTTGCTTTGTGCCGCCAATAAAATCTTGTTCTGTTTTATAAAATGATATTCCGACTAAATCTCGACCTAAAAGCTCTCGCCGCTCTAGGCCTTTTAGGAGTTGTAATTGAAGGTCGGACTTCCTTGCTAGTTCAGACTGATATAACCTTTGAGCTTCTCCCAAGAGTCTGAGAGCTTCATTCTTTTTGGACTTTCTCACCTCAAGTACAACTGCAAATTTGAAAATAAACTTATTCATCTATAATTAGTATTATTCGTTAGTCGTTAAAAAAAAAATAGACTGAATATTTTTCCCCATTTAAAAAATTAAATTTCATTTTTGACGAGGCGTTGGTGGATATTTTTGCCCAGCCGAAGGCTGTTGCGAAGCAGCAATTGCTTCTCCAGTTCTAACAATAGAATGCATCATAGCTAAGGTTCCGTTGAAATCAGTAGACTCAGTGATATCTTGACGCAAAAATTGGTTGATTCGATCAATGACACCTATAGCTTGATCGACATGCAAGTTACTTCCACGCACATATGCGCCAATATTGATCAAGTCTTCAACTTGTCCATAAGTTGCTAACCAATCTTTAATTTGATTCGCCCACACCAGATGGTCTTTGCCAATGACCTCACGCATGACACGGCTCGTACTCTGTAAAATATCAATCGCTGGATAGTGATTTTTTTGGGCAACCTTCCGACTCAACACAATGTGACCATCAAGAATCGCTCGAACGGCATCAGCAATAGGATCATCCATATCGTCACCTTCGACCAACACTGAATACAGACCCGTAATACTCCCTGACACCGGCGCCATCCCTGCTCGTTCAAGAAGTTTTGGAATCATTGAGAATACGCTCGGAGTGTAGCCTTTGGACGCAGGAGGCTCGCCGAGGGACAGTCCTATCTCACGTTGAGCCATACAAAACCGAGTCACAGAATCCATCAATAGAAGAACATCTTTACCTTGATCTCTAAAATACTCAGCAACAGTAGTTGCGAAAAAAGCCCCTCTCATTCTCAAAAGAGGAGATTTATCTGAAGTTGAGACCACAACGACTGTCTTCTTCAAACCCTCGGGTCCCAAATCTCGCTCAATAAACTCTCTTACCTCTCGACCTCTTTCTCCAATCAAAGCAATCACGTTGACGTCGGCATTCGTTTCCTTTGCCATCATCCCTAGAAGCACTGACTTGCCTACCCCTGATCCTGCCATAATTCCAAGTCGCTGCCCTTTTCCACAGGTAAGTAAGCCATTCAGAGCCCGAACTCCTAAGTCCAGCGGCTGAGTAATCCTCTGCCGAGTCATGGGATGAGCTGGTTTCTGGTAAAGGCTCCGCTCCTCAAAATGAGATCTGTACAAATCAAGGGGTCCAAGGTCATCCAAAACAACGCCTCGCCCATCCACCACTCTTCCCAAAAATGCATCTCCTACCATGACGGTAGAAGCCCTTCGAATCAGAAACACGGAACTTTCATTATTTATACCAGTAGACTCCTCAAGAGGCATGAGAAGAATTTTTTTATCTCTGAACCCAACAACTTCGGCTTCTATGCCACGATCGGACGGATTAGCTCCTGATGGAATTATTTTACATAGGCTCCCTAGAGCTGCTCCAGGTAGATTCGCTTCAAATAGCATCCCCATGGACTGAGTGACCTTACCCGTAACTGTATAATGAATGCTCTGATTCAATCGTTCTTCGTACAGTGAGCGATCTATTAACCAGGTCAAACCGAATTCCTATCTTTTCGCAAGCCCACTAATGCCTGATGAATACCTTCCAACTGCTGGTCAATTGAAGCGTCAATCGATGTCCATTCTGTCTCCACTTGACAAGCTCCACGAGCAATTTTATTTGAAGTTTCTATATTAATACTATTCATCTGACCAAAGTATTTGAGAATTCCCTGTCTAAGGACTTCGATTGTTTGAGCTTCCTCAGAACTAATTCTAAGAGTTATATTTTCTTTAGGACCAATCTTTGTAATAAGCTCTCTAGACAATCGAAGAAGATATTCAGAATCTAAGTTAATTTCTCTAAGAATAACAGATTTTGATATTCTAAAAATAATCTCCATCAGAAAACGTTCGTTAGCTTTAAAAATATCAAACTTACATTCATTAAGTTCAACTAAAAGATGATCTAGATTTTTTAGACTAACAGATCCATCTACCTCAAATTCCTTAAAGGCATCTTCGTACCCTTTCTTCCATCCTTCTTTATACCCTATAGCAGCTGCATCTGCCTTCGACACTTCTGCCAAAGCCTGTATTCGAGTCTGAACTCTTTCCTCAATTGCTCGTCGCTCTTCGCCTTCGACCGAAAGGGGTTCTCGCAGGAGAGGATTTAGAGTAAACCTCCGATCTCTCTGTTCCTTCGAGCGGCGTTCCAAATCAGTCGCTGCTAAAGGGCCAAATTTAGCTTTAATCGTAGGATAATCATTCGAAGTTTTTTCTCTAATATCGTGAAATTTGAATTCTTTTACAATAGGCTGATGCTGGGTACCAAAATCTGAAACTTTAATTTTGGATGATTTCTCAAACTCGGCCTTAATTTGCTGTTCCTGCATCTTTGATTTTGACAGTTTTCCTCCTTTAAACTAAAGCGTCAGCTTCACCACCGCGACTAATGATAATTTTTCCTTCCGCCTCAAGTCTCTTCGCTACGTTAACAATTTCCTGTTGTGCAGTTTCAACATCAGATAGTCGAACCGGTCCCATTGCCTCTAAGTCCTCACGCAACAAATCTGCACCCCGCTTAGAAATATTTCTAAATATCTTTTCTCTAATTTCTTCTGGAGCCGTCTTCAGTGCGACCACCAATTTGTCATTAGCTACATCTTTGAGCAGCATCTGCATTCCACGATCGTCAATGTAGGCAATATCCTCGAAGACAAACATGAGTTTCCGAATTTCTTCAGCCAATTGAGGATCTTTTTCCTCGACTCTCGCCATAATATTCTGTTCGCTCGTCTTATCCATGACGTTCAACATTTCAGCAATCGGCTGTACTCCGCCCAATTGCTGCGTATCGATCGACCCAAGTGTAGCCAACTCCTGCTTCAATACCTCGTCCACCTGAGCGATCAGGTTTGGAGAGATGAAGTCTAGGTTTGCAATTCGAAGCACAACTTCTGTCTGTATCGCATCAGGTAACCGCTTTAATACCTCACACTTCTTACTGGGCTCGAGATGGGCCAAAATAAGAGCGACAGTTTGTGGATGTTCATTCACTAAAAAATTCGCAAGAGTTCTAGGATCCACCAACTCAAGGGCCTCTAGTGTTCTACTACCCTCAACCACTGAAAGTTGTCCCAAAACAGTCTTCGCTCGATCCTCACCCAGAGTTGAGAGTACAAAGTCCCTGCCTTGCGCATGACCGAAAATTAACGTCTCTTCTTCTGCTATTTCCGTGTAAAATTCTTCTAGAACTCTCTTCACCGTGGGAATAGGGACCTTTGTAACCTGACCCATCGCTGTCACTAAGCGCTTGACGTCATTGTCCTTCATTTTCTTAAAGATCTGAGCAGTCACCTGATTGCCCAGCACATTTAGTAAGAGCGCCGACCTCTCCAGCCCGCTCATCTCCTCAAAATCTTCGAACGGCATCAAAGTCCCTTTCTTCTACGCAGATGCGGCCTTACTATCCTTACTCTTGCCTTTTTCTTCAGGCTTATCTGCCAATCGCTTCTTAAGGTCCCCATGAAGCCAATCCCTCAATATCAGCGCAGCCTTGTGAGGGTTTGCGTCCACCAGTGTTACAATTTTTTCCTTAATCATCTCACCTTCAACTTTTGCAGGATCAATGGACTCAGGCAACACGGGTACAGCCTCTTCCAAAAGCGGAATGTTAGAATTCTTTTGCAGTTTTTCAAGTTCTTCAATCGTTTGAGGAAGAAATGTATCCACACTATCAATTGTATTTTCTGTAATCCACTTAATGAAGGGTCTCACCACATAAAGGAAAAAGAGTAAAATAGTGAGACCAATGACCGAATAAGTCACCATATTTTGAATGTAGCTCTTTTGTTCCTTTTCAGCGATCACGCGCTGAGCTTCTTCAAAATCCTCAATTGTGAACTCTATATTTTTGATCTCAATGGTATCTCCACGCTTTCGATCCAATCCGACTGCACTAGAAGCAATTTGTTCAAATTCTTTGACCTTTTCAGGAGTCCAAGTTTCTACAGCGGACACCATTTTACCATCGGTGCCTTTAGACTTCGTACGCTTTCCATCAATAACAACAGCAACTGACAGCCTCTTAATAGTTCCCTGAGAGTGAGTCGTCCTTCGAACCGTCTCTGGGACCTTATAGTTAGTAACCTCATTACTTTTGGATGTTTTAGTTTTCACTTCTCCATTCACAGCTGGCGGTTGACCTGGAGCATTTGAGGCGCTTCCAGTCACTCCATAGGGCCCCGGCCTTGTGCCATTCATATTGTCGTTGTGTTTTTCGACGGAGAGCACGGCAGAACTATCTGCATCGTAGAGAGTTTGAGTTTCGTTCACTTGAGAGAAATCCAAATCAGCAGTCACCTTCGCAACTACTCGGCCTTCTCCTACGATTTTCGAGAGCATTTCCTCAACTCTTCTCTCGAGATCTCCTTGAACTTTTTCCTGATAGTCGAGTTGACTCGCGGTAGCTGCTGCCAAGGGATCCGAAGGATTACGTGAAAGCACCTTACCATCTGAATTCATAATTACAACGTCCGGGACCTCCAATCCTTCGACAGCCCTCGCCACCATGTTGCCAATTCCAAAAACCTGCTTTTCATTGAGAATTAAACCGGGCTCAAGATCTAATACAACTGAGGCCGTTGGTTTTTTTTGATCTTCAACAAATGCGCTTTTTTGAGGAAGTGCTAAATGCACCCTGGATCGACGAACACCCTTAATGGTATTGATCGTTCGCATGAGTTCGCCTTCTAAGGCCCTTTTTTGATTTAATTTTTGAACGAATGTGGTCGTTCCTAAGGACTGTTTATCAAATATTTCGTAACCTACTACACTGGACTGGGGCAAACCCATCGTCGCCAATTCGAGACGAAGCTCATAAATACTCTCAGGGGGAATAGTAATATTTTTTCCGGTCGGATCGACTTTAAAGGGAATGTGCTTTTCACGTAGCACCCGAATAATATTTGTCGAATCCTCAGGATTTAGATTGGTCATAAGGGGAACATAGGTAGTATTCCCTGCCCAAAAGAAAAGTCCTACCATTGTCACCACAATCATCAAGCTGACGGCGACCATGGCAATCTTCTTCCCTGGAGTCAGGGTATTTAAGAAATCTCTAATTTGACCTAGGACTTTACCAAAATACGGCCCCACGATAAGTCTAATGCCTCCCTTATAAATTTTTTAAGTATACTCTCAACCTAAACCTGCATTCTCATCACTTCGCGGTAAGCATCCAACACTTTATTTCGCACTTGCATCATAAGTTTAAGCGAAGTATCTGCTCTTTCTACAGTCAACATAGTTTCATGAATATTTTTATTTCGACCTGCAACTAACTCTTTGATTGCCGTATCTGCTTGAGTTTGAAAGGTGTTTACCTTTTCTACCGAGTCTTTTAAAATATCAGAGAAGGATTTAGCAACGTCTTGGGATGAGCTAGGTTGAAGCCCCTGATTTTGGGGCAACATTTCGCTCTTAGACCCTCCAAACATCTCCTCTATATTTCCAGACTGTACTATTCTACTTAGGCTTTCTACATTCAAATTAGACATTCTAGGTTCCTACTCAATGTTTTGAATTCGAGGCCAAAGATATTTTATTAAAATCTTTATTAACGGCCAATTTCTAAAGCTTTTTGCGCCATTGCCTTAGCAGCTCCCATCGCCGTAACATTGGCTTCATAAGACCGCTGAGCGCTAATCATATTGGCCATTTCTTCGACTGGATTCACGTTAGGCATAGCGACATATCCATCTCCATTTGCATCAGGATGATGGGGATTGTAGACCATCTTAGGAAGTCTTTCATCTTCAGCAATTTCAGTTACTTGAACACCCTGAACACTCTCGTCCATGGTATTTTGAAGAATCTCTCCAAAACTTTCACGATCGGTCTGTGCAGTGAAGACTGGATCCTTCCTTCGATAGGGACCTGCCCTTCCGCCTACTCCGTGAGTTGTCTCTGAATTGGCAATATTACTTGAAATCGTATTCATCCTTTTAGTTTGAGCATCCAAACCACTTGCACTCACTCGCATGGAAGAAAAAAAGTCCATTAATGATTACCTCCCCCTTCTGAAATCGCATATTTTAACATTCCAAGTTTTCTTTTTAACATTTCTGTTGAAGCATCATAGAGCAACTGATTTTCAGCTAATTTTGCCATTTCAGAAGCTCGATCAACTGTATTCCCATCCAAAGATTCTACTCCATTTGGGTCTTCGTAGATTTCAGGCTGAACCGGATCTGTTGCATGATGGACAATGTGCTTGGGATCTGACTCTGTTGCAGACAAAGTATCTCC
>JANNCA010000132.1:0-5624 GCA_031386075.1 Oligoflexia bacterium | reverse complement strand
GGAGGGCACTCATCGAAGGCCATCACAATATTACTTCCCAGAGCCCTTTGAATTTCCATAGAAAGCTCTGGGGTAAATCGATGACGACTTCCATCCAGATGCGACTGAAAGGTCACCCCTTCGTCATCTTTTTTATTTAATCCCGCTAGAGAAAAAACCTGAAAACCTCCGCTATCCGTCAAAATAGGCCGCTCCCAGCCCATAAAGCGGTGAAGCTCCCCAAGTCGCTCCACCCTTTGATGCCCGGGCCGTAAGTAGAGATGGTAGGTATTCCCGAGAATAATTTGGGCATTCATCTTCTCAAGGTCTTGCGGAGTGAGACCCTTCACCGTTCCAACCGTCCCAACAGGCATGAAGACTGGGGTCAGAATTTCATAGGCTCTTCCGCTTGCCCCCTGAAGACCTATTCGCCCTGCCCGAGCTCGACCCACTCCTTGCTCATCCACTACCTGACTTTGTAACTCAAATTTCAATGTCATATCGATCCTTACTTGAGAAAGGGATTCTCTTTCTTTTCAATTCCAATCCAACTGTCGGATCCATGCCCTGGACAAACTCGGGTATCTTCATCTAAAACCAACAATCGCTGGCGAATACTCTTGAACATGAGACTAGAATCTCCTCCCCATAAGTCAGTCCGCCCGACACTGCCTTGAAATAAGGTATCCCCAGATAAAAGTGTTTCTGGAATTTTTGCAGAAGAATCCTCGTGAAGACGAAAGCAAACACTTCCTGGACTATGACCGGGCGTATGAAGAACTGAAAACCGGAGATCACCTACCTGAATCTCTTCTTCATCCTGGAGATAATGATCTACCCTCAACGGATCCTCTAAATCCATGCCAAAAAGCTGCCCCTGCATCTTGAGATTCAGATAAAGAGGCTCGTCCGCTCGATGGAGAGCAATCTTAGCAGCCCCAAAAGGAGTGTCTTTTGCCAAACTCTGACGGACTTGACGGGTACCTCCCACGTGGTCCAGGTGACCATGCGTGTGTAGGAGATATTTCACCTGAATCGGCAACCCATTGGAAGTACGTAGATTTATCAACTCTCTCAGAATCAATTCCGGTTCATCTCCGGGATCTACAAGCACAGACTCACCTGTCCTTGGACAGACGAAAAGGCGGCAATTGCACTGAAATGACCCGACTACCATTGTTTTTTCCAGCATAGGAACCCTATATCACATCTGCCAGCACAACTGCGATCCGGAGCGCAGCCCGCACCCACCAAAAGATTTGGACCGGGTGCTGGGGATTGAAAAATAATTCAATTTAATTAATTTAAAATTTAAAAAAAATCATCCTCTCAAGTTGACATCACCTCCAAGCGGCAATTTTTACACTCGAAACTTAAAAAAATTAATATTTTGTTGCGTTTAGTTGAATTTAAACCTATAAACTCCATAAGGAACACTCTATGACTCGTCGCTGCAAAACTTTAATGTTTATCTTATTTAATATTTTAGCCTTAACACCCAATTCGTATTCGTGCGGAAAATCCTCGACGAAAATTTTCGTAGTCAATCAAGGTATACTCATTGAGCCTTACCCCCTGAGAAGTCCAGAGATTCAAGCGCAAGACCTTCCTGTGAACAATCGATTACAAATGAAATGGGAAACGAATACCTACAACGACCCAAATGCAATTCATATTTTGGTCGTAGATGATCAGCTTTGTTATCATAAGTATGTTAAACAAAATTTTCGAATTAAATCTAAAGACAGCCCGAATTCACAGTCATTCTTCATTCACTCTGCATTAAATGGAGAAGAAGCAATCAAGATCATTGAGCGCCATAAAAGTAGAAAGATACCGATTCACGCCATGCTCATGGACTTTGATATGGGCGATCCGGATCATACAGGGGTTGATACCTTGAATGCGCTCCGCGAAGCCTGCTTAATAGATTTCCCCACAGTCATATTTGCTCACTCTTCTGAACCCACCTTCAATAGCGACCTCATGACAGCCGGGGCTACCTTATTCATTGACAAGGGTCAAAATGGAATTAATTATCATCAGATCATACTCAGCGCCATTGCAGATGCTTTAAGTAGCAAGCAAGATACGACCTTTCAGGTAGAAGAAAACTACGGTAATTTTGAACGGATTCACCCGTCAAGCTATTGAGGCCCGCTCCGCTTTTAGAGGGGCACCGTCTTTGAGATCTCATGAAAATCACTCGTGAAAATCAAAAGATGCGTGGATCCTTTTCTTTCTCAGGAACCAGGCGAAAGTCTCAAATTCACCCTTCTTTTCCCAGTCAGGAGATCTCGAAAGCTGCTCAAAAAGTTGCTTCGCACTCTCCTGCGACATCTCGAAACGACCCAAATTCGGAGAAATCAAAACAAAATCAATCTGATTCCAGAACTGAGAGTCGCTAGCCGAAGGGATTCGATCTGTCAAAACTCGCTCCAACGGAACCAATCCAATGAGGTGACTCGCCACCAAACCTTTCCCATTCAGGTCGGGACCGAGAAAATTTGGCCCAGGCTCTAAAAGTCTCCTGGTTTCAGCTCGAACGGCTTGAACCCAGTTGGATGGCCAAAAAAATTGAATACTCCCGCTTCCTAGAATCAAAGAAGATCCCAAAGCAAAATACGGGAAATAATTTTTCGCAGAGTCCACCCGTCTCGATCCAAAACCCACCCTCATCATTGCACAGAACCAAAAAGCCCCCAGGAACGGCGCTGAATAATAGTTCCAAAGCACTCGAGGGCCGGGCAACATTGAATAAACTAAAGCCAGAGGGAGAATCGAAACCCAAAACCACCGATTCAGAGCGACCCAGGGAGCTAAAATGAGAAGTGACAACCAGGGCCTGGAAATGAGAAATTGAAAAAACCCAATTAGAATTCTGACTATTCCTCCTCCATCAGCAATCAAGTGGGATAAAATTTTCCACCCGCTCGTCAATCCTTCCCAGCGCCCCCCCTTCAGCGCACTGAGACTCACTTCGACGACAACCGGAGCGCCTTGCCAGTTCGAGGGACCGAGATTTCCGCTCGACCAACCTTTCACAGCCCACATCTGCAAAAATAGAACAAAAACAAGGACCGCTCCGCTCAATGCAACCGCTCGCCTACGGGCACCTGTGAATCCAATGACCCCGACCAGAATCCACGGCGCCAGAACAAAAACTGAATCTTCCTTAATCCCAGCACAGAGGAGTACTGAAAGCACCACCCCCACCCACTTGACTTGCAGCCTCGTGTGAAGTTGAAGCGACCAAAACCACAATAAAAGGAGAAAGGGATAAGCTGCCTCAGGATGAACTTCATACATGAGTACTTTTCCCACCTGAGTGGATGCCAAAAAAGCCGCGGCAAAGACAAGAGCAGACCTCGAACCCCATTGAGGCTTTGCCAAAACTGCCACCATCCAACCCGCTCCCGCCAAAACGGCGGGATTATAGAGGAGAGCAACGGGAACGGATCCAATCCACTTTGCCAAAGGAACTAAGAGCGCCCAGGTCAACATCGGGTGAATAATGCCATGCTGTACAAACCCTAAACTCTGAGGAGCAAAGCGGGTGAGAAGAAAGGCGCCTTTCTTCCCTTGCTCTAATATATCTACGAAGAGCCAAAAATCTTGAGCACTCAACCCTAACGTCCAATACTGAGACGCTTTACCCAAAAGTGCGAGAGCAAAGAATCCACCACACAAAGCGATGAGAGTTTTAAAAAAAGGAAAACCTTCATCAGAATCTTGAAATTTCCAACACTGAATGCGTCGAAAACAAATCCAGTCCATCAGAAAAACCCCACCCGCAAGCCAAAGGACCCATCTGAAGGAAAAAATATAAGCAGTTAAAACCACCGGGCCATATACCATGAACTGATTATAGGATAACCATGGCGTCACCGTAGCTATAAAATCGATATCCCTGTCGAACGGCCTCTTCATAGGCCGACAAGATCAGATCACGACCGGCAAAAGCACAAACTAACATGAGCAATGTGGATCGCGGCAGATGAAAGTTTGTCAAAAGGTGATCGACTACCTTAAACTCAAATCCGTTCCCTGGACGAATAAAAAGGGAGGTTCTTCCCGAACCGATTTGAAGGGCTGAAGCGAGGTGAGCTCCTGACTGTGAGGACCGCCATGCACTTTCTAAAGTCCTCACGCTCGTCGTCCCTACCGCCAAGATTTTTTTACCCTGGCCCTTCCAGGCACTCACAGCCTTTGCGACTGAAGGTGAAATATCATACCTCTCTTCGTGCATGACATGCTGGCAAAGTTCCAAGGTTTTCACTGGCCTAAAAGTTCCCAACCCGACATGAAGAGTAATCTCTTCCCATTGGACTTGCCGGGCTCGCAAATCCTCCCGTGTTTTCTCCGTAAAATGAAGGCCAGCTGTCGGCGCAGCTGCCGACCCTAGGATTTTTGCATAGATGGTTTGATAACTTTTCTCGTCCTGAGGCCTCACTTGCCGATTCATATAGTGAGGAAGGGGAATCTCACCTACCCCACTTTCAATGGGATCACGATCGAACTCAACCACCACGGTTCCAGAAGGGGACTCAGAAGCACCTCGAACCATTGTCCCAGTCAAGGGCTCGGCGCCCTCTACGGGAATCCTAAAGCACAATCCAGGCCGATATTGGGCACTCGCATGAAACAAACCCTCCCACACTCGAGGTTTCAATTCTTCAAGGAGCACAAACTCGACTTTGCCCCCTTGAATCCACTTCCCGCTTTCTTCAGAAGAAGGTCGAATGCGATATCCGAGGAGGCGGGCCTTGAGGACTTGGGTATTATTTGCGACGATTAAATGCTGAGAGCCCAAAAAACTGGGTAAATCTTTAAAACTCCGATGCTCCCAGGTCCCGCTCGACCGGTGGACGACCAAAAGGCGGCAGGCATCGCGAGGACTCGTAGGCTCTTGCGCAATTTGATTTTCTGGTAAGGTATAATCATACGAATTGAGATCATTATCCTGAAATTTTTTAAGTGGAATTTGATTCATTTATGTGGATTTACCACAGTTTTCTCAAGATCGCGTCTGGGTAATAGAATTTCAATATCGCAGGGGCCGAATGACCTCGTTCTCCCATCACTTTAGCTCCCCATTGACACATTCCTACCCCATGGCCATAGCCGCGACCCTCGAAGCGAAAACTCCCCTGCGAAACATCGCCCTTCTTCATGATTTTAAATAACGTGCTTTTAAATCGTCCTGGCCCCAGACAGTCCCGCCACTGAGACGCCGTCATAGATAGCTCCACAGTCATTGTCCCCATTGCCCATGCGGTGATGACTCTCGAAACTCGCTGAGAGTTCGGATCCAGAAAAATCCGCAAATCCAAGAGCCTCCCTTTTTGGAGAATCTCAGCAGAGTTTTTAGGCCAACCCGCTAAAAGACCCTGGCGACTGATTCTTCTCAAAAAACTTGCGGATATATCTGAGACAGAAAGATCTAAGGTCCAAGTAAAAGCAGGCGACCCTTTACAATAGGGGCAGGGTATTTGCCGTTTAAACCCCAAGAATGTGCCCCCCCAGACCCTTTCTGGAAGTTCGGTTATTCCCCCACAAGTCGAATGATAAAAGGCCTTGATCGGAAGGGAGTCATTTCCGGGTTCTGCAGTCAAAATCATTCCCCGCGTTTTGACTGCCACTCG
>JANNCA010000093.1:0-9849 GCA_031386075.1 Oligoflexia bacterium | reverse complement strand
GAAAATGACATTCGATAGGTTCTCTTTCTGCCATTGAGCCAAAAGAATCCTATCATCGGAATAAAGTCTCCGTGGGACCCGCCTAAGCCGTGAGCAAAGACAAGAGGACGGTGGCCGTCTGCTTTTTGAGACTCAAACGATTTTTTTGACGGCTTTCCCGGAGGTTGTATCCAGGATGATAAAAGTGAGTAAGAGAGCAGAGGGATTTGTAAAATGTGTCTAGGGACATCTGGATCCATTTGGCGATAAATGGATAGGGCTTGTTTGCCAACAAACCGCCCGGCAATTTCGAGTGAGATTCCTGTCGCTTTAAGTAAGGGAATACTCTTAGACATTTCAATAAGATCTCTCATAGTTCGTGTCAGAACTTCAATGACTAAGAAAAAGTTCTGGATCAGGATGTTAAAAATGGGCTCTGAAAAAGTCAGTGATTTGGTTAAGCACGGGATCCCGAATTGAGTCTTGTTCCATGAGGATTTCGTGTTCAGAGTCTGCTACGGTAAAGATGGCACAGTTTTTCGCATGTGATCGGAAATCATTCTGCCCTTGAGGGAGGCCTTTTGATTCAATTTAGGCTATGAGCCTCCATTATGAATTTACAAAGAGCTTTTGATATTATTCTATTGGGTGCCACGGGATTTACGGGGAGTTTGGCTGCAAAATACTTGGCTAAAAATGCTCCTTTAGGAGTTCGGTGGGCTATTTCAGGTCAAAATCCCAAGAAAGTGGAGAAATTATTCCAGGAATTAGTGAGTTTCTGTGACAAGGCTTCAGGATTAAATCCTCCTTTAAAGTTCTTGATTGTGAATCACCTCCAGAGGGACGAAGTTTTCGCAGCAGTCACGAGGACTCGTGTGGCCTTGAACTTTGCCGGGCCATTTGCTCGATGGGGCGAGAACGTGGTAGCAGCGTGTGCAGAACTAGGGACGCACTATTTTGATATTACCGGTGAGACTCTCTGGGTTCATAAAATGATTGAACGCTATGAAGCAAAGGCGAAGGAAAGCGGAGCGGTTCTGGTGCCTTTTTCTGGCTTTGATTCAGTGCCATCTGACCTGGGGGTTTGGGAGGTGCAGAAATTAGCTCAAGCCCGATTAGCTCAAGAAGAGAAGGAAGGAGGGGTGCACCGATCCATAACAAAGATCGTCAGTCTTTTTTCGGCTCGGGGTGGATTGAATGGGGGAACCTTGGAAACTTTTTTGGATATGCTGGAAAAGAGTGAGGCTTCGAGCGATCAGCTGAAGGATCCTTTTTTGCTGGTTCCAAAAGGGCAGAAAAAAGATTTTGCATTTAAAGAATCTCCATGGCCAGTTTACATCAAGGAGGCTCACCTCACAGCTCCCCCTTTCTTTATGGCTCAAGTGAATTCTCGAGTGGTTTACCGTTCTCAGGCCTTGCGGGCGGGCAGTTCAATTCCTCCTTATGAGTACCTTGAACTACAAAAGATCCCTTCATCTTTTTCTTGTTGGACTGCTTGGACGATCGCCCTCTTGAGCCAGGGAGTGAGTCAGGTCGGGAAATTCGGAGCGGGCAGAAAGTTAATGCGAGTTCTAGGACCCAAATCGGGTGAAGGCCCGTCAGCAGAAGTTCAGCGTTCCGGATTTTTTCGGGTACGCTTTCTCGCCTATAGCGATCTGGAGCTCCTTGCGGAGACAGCGTTTTCTTTTCAAGGAGATCCTGGCAATCAAGCGACGGTGACTTTGATCTGTCAGTCGGCTCTTTGCTTGCTTTTAGACGAGCCCAAGCTGCCGTCGGGAGGGTTTTGGACTCCGTCAACTGCTTTTGGAGAGGCTCTCCTGGCTCGTCTGAATCTAAAAGTATCCCAATGAAACTTTAGGTGAGTTCGCTGCTGAGATGGGCGGAGCTTGGAGTCCTGGCACTGCTCGTTTCAGCTTTTTTGTTCCTACGCAGAGCAATAGCCGAAGGGCGGGTCACTCGACTGAAGAGGCCGAGTTTTGGGTCACTGATGAATTGAATCATGAGTGCCGTCCAGGACATATGGTAGTGGAGCGTATTATAAAGTTCTGGAGCAATCGCGCGAACCTGAGGTAGGCGTACCCAAGGCACCTGCATGAGGTCGTGATGCTCGTTGTGATAGCCAACATTAAATGCAATTTTGTTCAGCGGTCCATAGTAAGAGTAGGTTTCTTGTTTTTCATGAACTACATAGTGTTCCTGAATCCAGCGTGCGCCTACGGGATGGAGGCCAATTGAAAATATGCTGGAGAGGGCTAAATAGGCAAAACCAGGCCAACCCGCAAAATTCACAATCAAGGTGAGAAAGGAAATTTGGGTGATCAAGTTCAAAACCATCCAAGAAGTGATGAACGGAATTCCTTTCATGAAAGGAACCCGAGCCAGCTGCCAGACAAAGTAAAACAAATACCAGAGAGCTTTTTTGATCGAAGAATTGCCCACCCAGTTCACTTCGAAGGGTCTAGGTAGATCCGCATCGCGATCGAGATCTCCTTGATAGAGGTGGTGCTTGATATGATAAATTCTAAAAGAGATAGCAGAAGGAAAAATAATCGGAAAATTAGCTACAATTTGAAGAAGGCAGTTGGCAGGAGTTCCTCGGAAAACCAAATTATGGGTGCACTCATGGATCAGAGTCCAGAGGGCGTGGTTTGCATAAGCCCCAACACAATAAGATCCCAAAAGGACAATCCACCAGGGGGAATTCCCAAACGCAAAAGCTAGGCTTGTTTGAAGCGCCACAATTCCGAAAACAAACCAGGCAGTGGATGGAACGTTGCCGAAGAGCTTTTTAACTTCAGGGTGATTCTTTAGGATGGTTTGAGTTCGTGCTAAATGAGGTTCAGGATAATCGACCTGGATTGTATTAAATTGTGTCACTTGATAGATCCTTCCGTCTCTAGGGTTTAGCTGCAAGATGAGCTTATGCTGATTTTTTCTTTCTGTCGCTTCAAATTTTCTTCAAAACTCTGCGTCATGGGGCATGCTTCCTGGAGGAGAGCGAAGGTAAGCAAATGGGGTGACTCCCAAAAAGTTAGACACTCGCGAAGTATAGATATCTGCATAGCGCTCAAGTTGGTAAGCGAGATAGCTTTTATCATTTCCAGCGCGCAATAAAAGCCCCCATTCGGGGTTATTGAGTTCAGAAAAAGCTTGGGCGAACGGTGCAGTCTTTTGGTCAAAATACTGGATTTCCATTTTTAGCCCGAGAATAGATTTCTCCAATTCTTCTATGGAATAGGGGCTTTGGGGGCCAATTTTGTTTTGGGTCCGTTGGAGCTCAAGTCTGGTTTTGCAGGTTTGAGCTTCGAGGAGTTCCTTTTGTTTCATGAGTTTGCCAAGCTCATTTTGATCCTGACGAAATTTCTGAATCGCATTCATTTCATCTTCGAGTTCACGCAGAATCAGGGCAGTTCTCCAGCGAAGTACGTTTTTAGTTACATGGACATCCCCGAACATGTGATCTCCCACATAAAGGATCTCGTCACCGGAAAGGCCCAGGTATTTTTCTACCTGCTGGGCGCTTCCTCCTAAATACGCTATTTCCTTGGAAAGTTTTCCAGAATTAGGTTTAAGAAGTCCGGTATTTTCGATGACTTCAAAAAAAGGCTGCTGAGTTGAAAAAAACTGGGGTTTTCGAGCGCTGACAATCACTAATTCAAACAAATTGCGCCAGGTCATTCCTGATGGAAGAAAGCGATTAAAAGCATAGTCCATCATCGAAACAGTGTAATGCCATTCGGAATTAGTGATGAGCATCAGTTTCTTTCCAGAGCAATATTGATCGAGCAGTGCGAGTGCTGTGTCTGGCTCCAGAATGACGAAACGTTCTGGATTTTCAACGATTTCTGCTTTGAGTCGCCCCTCTAAATGAGCTGCCTCTAGCACTGTTCTTACTTTTTCGTAAAGGTCAGAATAGCCAAGAACTTCAGGGATCAGTCGGCGATCCAATAAGTCCACCAGTTGTGCATACATACAGCCTTCTGACAAAGAAAACAGAGTGTTTAGAAAGATCCATCTTCTTTCTGCCAAATCGACAATCGTTCTGGAGTAGGTTTGTCGTTGAGAATCAAAATTCAAAGGATGTGTGCCATGCATGGCTCGTTTGACAAAACCAAACCGATTCGTCTTGAGAAGGTTCCCCTTTTCAGTGTCAATGACCAATCCACGGCAGACCTTCTTAGGATCGAACTTAAGATCTCCTACGGGCCAACCTTGTGACAAGAACTGCTGTTTGAGGTATTCATAGGCGCGCTGTTCCCACTCCTCCACGTGGTAATGGACGAGAGTATAGTCCATGTCGTAACCAATCGCTCGGATAGAGCGAAAATTGAGTGTGCGATTGCAAAATACCTGACGCTCAGGGGCTAGCGTTGCTATGAGATGAGTCACTTTTCCTCGCTTGAATTAGACTTCTTCTAGCATATTTTGTCTGAAGACGTTATTCTTTTACTCGCGTGCACGCAAAATTGAAAGCGGCTATTGTTCTGGAGACACTCCTTCTTTTTATAGCTTCGAGTCAGGCTGAGGGACTTCAGAATTTAGCTATCCTGCCGGGTTGCCAAGAGCCGGCCTTTGGTTGGCTTGAAAAAGGTAGGCTCAATGGTTTTCGAACCACACTTCAGCTTTGTGAAGGGGTGGGTGGGACAAAGTATTATGCAATTCGAAAATTTGTAAAGAAGGGGTTCTCTTATCTTCTGCTCGTTGAACCGAACCAGATGGAGACCCGAGTTGAGCCCAAGGCTTGTTTAAAATGCCGAAGCATTTCCATGCCGATTCCCGATGACAGCCGATTTATGAGTCAAATCGAGTCTGCTCGGTCTTTCCATACTTCGTTTGAGCAAGAGACTGGAGTGGATCATGCTCAGGGGGCAGTGTCCGGTTATTTTTTGACCATAGATCTTTGTCCCTCGCGCCAGCAGGGATTGGACTTTGAAATATTTCAAGCTTTGAGTCATTTCACATTACGCTCAACAAAGCCTATTCCTGTCGGTATTTCTATAAGTGGTAGTTGGCTACTTCATCATCCAGTTGAGCTAGATTGGCTCCTCGAGCAGGATAGAAAAAAAAAGATTAAAATCACTTGGATTAATCATTCTTTGACCCATCCCTTCAGTTCGCATTTACCCATAGGACAGAATTTTTTATTGGAAGCTGGAGTAAATTTGGGGCATGAAATTCTAGGTATGGAGAAGCTTCTTTTAGAAAATGGTCTGATTCCATCGATTTATTTTCGATTCCCGGGATTAGTTTCTAACGCTGAGTTGGACGATAAGCTCAAGCATTTTTATCTGATTTCCGTCGGCAGTGATGCCTGGCTTGCTAAGCGTGAAAGCCCAAAGTTGGGGAGCATCATTTTAATTCATGGAAATAAGAATGAGCCTGCGGGAGTTCATCGTTTTATTCGTTGGCTCAAAAGTCACTCGGCCGGGATCAAGTTTCTACCGCTCAGCAATCTATTCGAATAGAGAGGAGATGGCTCTGTGATTCTTGCTATTACCCCAAATCCAGCACTCGATCTAGGCGGAGTGGTGGATCGCCTAGTTCCCAATGAGAAATCTTATGTCCATGATGAAACTCGATATCCAGGAGGCAATGCAATCAATGCAGCGAGGATCATTCAAAAGTTTGGTCAACCCGTGATTGCTAGCGGCTTTCTTGGGGGATCTACTGGGGACGAAGTCGAGAAATTATTGAAAAATGAGGGAGTTCAATGTCAATTTGTGAGAGTTCAGGGGAATACGCGGGTGAGCGTTACCGTTTCAGAGAGAAAAACCCATCGTCAAACTCGATTGAGTTTTAGGGGGCCGCAGATTCAGCCACAAGAGACGGCAATACTCATGAGTTACGTTTCTAAGCTTCAGCAGCCTTCCTTGGTGCTGGTCGGGGGAAGTTTGCCTCCTGGGTTTTCTTCGCATCACTTAAAGACCCTGATTCAAACCTGTGGTCAGCGTTCTATTCCTACGATTGTGGATGTGCCTGGAAATATTCTAAGTGAGCTTGTTTCTTCTAAGCCTTTTTTAATTAAACCTAACCTAGTTGAATTTCAGGGATTGGTGGGACGTCGGGTGTCTTCTGTTCAAAGTATTGTGAAAGAAGCGAGGGGATTGCTGACAAATATTCCTTGCATTTGTATTTCTTCGGTTAAAAAAGGGGCTCTATTCGTAACCCCTCAGAGGGTCTGGTATGGAGAAATGCCTCCGATGCAAGTGAAGAGTACCGTGGGGGCAGGAGATTCAATGGTGGGGGCGATCAGTGCTCAGATTTGGGCGCTTATGGCTCGGCTCAACTCTAGGGGCGAAATTCAGGATGTTTTGGATCAGGGAGGCTCCCTTCTTCGATACGGTTTGGCCGCTGCCGCTGCGACGCTGGTGACTACAGGGATACATTTGGGGGAGTTGTCAGAAATGAATCAATTTTACCCAGAAATTAAAATCAGTTTAATTTCGTAGATAAGATTCAATGCGAGGTCAAAAAGTCTCCGGTAACAATGGGTGGGTGAATCGAGTGATGAGAGCCGTAAGCTCACCCCTTTATTTTAACTTGAAATCTTATGGCTGAATAGGTAATTTTTGGAGTTTGCCTTAAAAAAACTGGTGAGTCATGATGGGTTCGAACCATCGACCCTCACATTAAAAGTGTGATGCTCTACCAACTGAGCTAATGACTCACCTTAGCTCCAGGACCTTTTGAAGCGGTACTCGGAGAAGTTATTCAGGTATCAAATTGATGACACAAGCGCAAGTGTCAAAATAAGACAAAGCGAAAATGGAGGATTCAGGAGGGTCATGGAAATCGTCGGGCTTCATGCGGTGTGCATGGGTTTTTAAATCAATTGGGTATTAATATTCTGCGTAAATATGTCGAAAATCTAAAAGTAGGGATTGGATTGCCTTTGATATAATTAAGATGAATAATAAAAATTTAACTTTTAAATCATGGATTTATATCTTTTTTTGGTTCCATTTGATTGCCGTGTACTTGGGCTGCGCAGGTCAGCCAAGTCCAGCGCCTGCACTGCCAAATCTTCGGGTTTTAGGGAGCAATAATCGAGGTTATCGAATCGCAAGAGTGATTACTCATGATCATTCGCCGTACTCGTGGGACGCCTGTGACTATGCGAGGCAGAGCGATGTGGGGTCAATTAGTGAAAGCTGCCTGAGTGACTTGAGGTCGTCTTTCTGTAGTAATCATGTGGACTTCGCGTTTATTTCAGATCATCCAAATAATTTTGAATATCATGAGATACCAGAACTTCTGTCATTGAAAACAGGAGATGCTCTCATTAATAATAGTGGGACTGCGACTGCAAATCAAATGTCCCCATGCTCTGATAATTTTAGTCCAGTTTATACTGTAGGATTTGAAAACAACAAGGGTCTCATGGCACTGGGAATGAATCAGCATTTGGATGCGAGCCAATCTGTCAGAGACAGTCTTTATAATCAGCAAAGTCTCACTGTTAGAAATCAACTTTATGAACAAGCAGGAGCCCTGGTGGTGATTCCTCACACCGAAAGTCAAACTGTGAGTGCTATAGAGGCAATTCAACCGGATGCTATTGAGATTTACAATATTCATGCCAATATAGATCCTAAAATTCGGCTTAATTATTTAGGATTAAGCCCTTTTGGGGGTATTTCCAAAGTTGCAGCTTATTCGATGGACCCTTATCATCAGTTGAATTCAGATTTTGCTTTTTTTGCATTTTTTAAAATTTCTCAAATATATTTTAATATTTGGGATCAATTGATTGCAGATAATTATCATGTCACAGGTCTAGTGGGCACAGATGCGCATGAGAATATTCCAGGATTGTATGATTCTAGTGGAGAAAGGCTGGACTCTCATCGGAGGCTCGTTCGATTTATTTCAAACTATGTTTTATTGAAAACCATGACTGTCGATAGTGTAAAAGATGCAATTCGTTCCGGTCAAACCTCGCTCGTCGTCGAGGGTATATCTGTTCCTTCGGGCATGGATTTTTTTGGTAATGAAGGAACTACAATTGTTGAAATTGGACATACGGCGTCCTTAGCAAGCTCTAACGGGAGCGTGATGTTAACTGCAAAAATGCCTTCGATTCAAGGGGGGGTGCCGGCAGGAACTCAGAGCCCAGGTATTCGTATGGAACTTAGGAAAGTCCAACCCGGAGGTTCAGATCAGGTTGTAGCGAGTTCTAGTAGTGGAGATCTTGTCTATAACGCAACATCAGCAGGGGCCTATAGGCTACAGGTTTATATTGTACCCAGACATTTGAAAATCTATCTAGGCGGGCTTTTTTCTCAAGCTGATTCGGAATATACTTGGATTGTTACCAATCATATCTTTGTGACATCATGAAGGTGATTTTAAAGTTCAATGAATGAACTGATCGTTTTTTTAGCTTTTTTTATTCTATGCAATTGTTTGGCGGCTGAACCGCAACCGATGCCTACTGCCATGGTTTTGCCCCATTCTGAAGGAGTAGGCGTTCCTCTGGGGTTAGGTCTTTTGCCGGTAGTATCAGTGGAGCCTCAGGCATCTTCTTATTCGATCGCCTTAGAAGCTCAAATATCTGCTCCACAGCCTGTAATGGTCGGGATGTCGGTCACACCTCGATATTTAAACCAATGGAAAGGCTACCTGGATACAGGTTATGTCCGTTATCCCTTTTCAAGTACGAGTGCTTTTGTCGTAGGAGAGTATTCGATCGAGGTGGGTGCTCGATATCATCCGAATGCAAAATGGTGGGGATTTGCATTAGGGTTAGGCTATAGAAATGTTCAGATTTCTACTACCAGACTCTCTTCATTTAACGTGAATGGGCTGGTTTTGGCGACTTCTGCTATTCTCGGTTTAAGTACTTTTTATGTTTCACCCATGTTGGAGGCTGAATTTAAAATTTCTTTGCGCTGGCATTTAGCTTTTGGACTGGGTGTTCAAATCGCTCTGATCGGATCCGGAGTTCTTAATTTTCAAAATTCCAATGATGGAACTAATTCTGACAGTTCAAGTGTCCTGCAAAGTAACTCTGAAATTTATTATAGTCATTTAGCTTTTCTTCTTGTTCCTCAGGTGACTCTCTGTCGTTTTACGTATCATTTTTGACGATTACCCTGCTTTTTTTCCACAAACGTACGTGTCAAAATAAATTAGAACGGATCAGAGAGGATCAGCGTTTCTTCTCTCCCAGGTCCGGTGCTCATCAGGACAATCGGGACTCCGAGGTATTTTTCTATAAATGCCATGTAGTTTTGTAATTCTTGAGGAAGATCACTGACAGATTGGACTTGTTTTGGACTATAGGCACCCCAGCCGGCCATGACCTCGTAGACAGGTTCCACTTGCGAAAGGTCTTCGATGCACGATGGGATATCGTACAGTGTTGTGCTTCCGAGGCGGTAAGCTGTACAGACTTTGATCTGATCAAAGTTTTGGAGAACATCCGCTTTCATGAGAGCAAGTCCTGTGAGGCCGTTGACTTCAATGGCGTACTTGAGCGCAACGAGGTCTAGCCATCCCGTTCGTCGAGGGCGGCCTGTGGTTGATCCGAACTCGGCGCCGGCCTGGCGGATTCTTTGGGCTGTTTCAGGTTCTAGAATTTCCATTTCTGTAGGAAAGGGGCCTGTGCCAACTCGAGTGGTGTAGGCCTTAGTAATTCCGATGACCTTAGTGACTGCGTTGAGGCCTACTCCTGAGCCTGTCAGAGCACCGGCAGCCACTGTATTGGAGGAAGTCACAAAAGGGTAGGTTCCGTGATCTACGTCTAGGAGGGTTCCTTGGGCACCCTCGAATAAAATGGGACGTTTGTTTCGGAGCGCTTCGACCAGTATACCGCGCACATCAGCCATATAAGGTTTGAGTTTAAGTCCCAGTCTCAAACACTCTTCT
>JANNCA010000080.1:0-6505 GCA_031386075.1 Oligoflexia bacterium | reverse complement strand
GCCGCGATCGAATTGCATTCCTTCGACAACATCCAAAGTGGTTTCGGCTGTCTTGGATTCCTCGACAGTGATCACACCCTCTTTGCCAACTTTTTCCATTGCTTCTGCAATGATTTTGCCAATAGTAGGATCGTTATTTGCTGAAATGGTCCCGACTTGGGCCACTTCTTTTTGATCCTTGATTGGCTTGCTGATGCGCTTAAGCTCGAGAACTACAGCTTCAACAGCTTTATCAATGCCGCGTTTCAATTCCATAGGGTTATGGCCAGCAGCAACAATTTTTGCACCTTCGCGATAAATCGCTTGAGCAAGAACGGTAGCAGTGGTGGTTCCATCACCGGCGTCATCGTTAGTCTTTGAAGCAACTTCACGGACCATCTGAGCGCCCATGTTTTCAAACCTGTCAGACAATTCAATTTCTTTAGCTACAGTAACGCCATCTTTTGTGATGTTAGGTGCGCCAAAGGATTTTTCAATCACAACGTTACGTCCTTTTGGACCTAATGTGACTTTTACAGCATTCGCGAGGACATTCACACCATTGAGAATGGCAGAACGAGCTTCCTCAGAAAAACGGAGTTCTTTTGCAGACATAATTGCCTCCTAAATCGTTTAATTAAGAACGCCCAAGACATCTTCCTCACGCATCATGAGGAAATCTTCACCGTCGATTTTAATCTCGGTTCCAGCGTATTTTCCAAAAAGGATTCGATCCCCTTTTTTCACATCGAGGGGACGGACTTTGCCGTCTTCAGCGACACGTCCCTGGCCTACTGCAATAATTTCGCCTTGGATTGGCTTTTCTTTAGCAGTATCAGGAATAATAATTCCACCTTTTGAACGCTCTTCTTCGGTAGAGCGCTTTACCAATACTCGATCATGTAATGGTCGGACTTGCATGTGAGTTCAACCTCCTATTGTTGTAAACTGGTTGAAACGTTCGTTTGCGAAGGAAAAAAATAAAAACACATTATCTTTACTTTTTTCCTTCCGTATTTGACGGTCACTCAGAAAATCATAATCTTATGACCTTCTGATCAATCGCCTAAAAGCTACCTGCTTCTTGGATGAAATGTGTGCATTCAATCAGACTTGTCAAATTTATGGGTTTAAATTTTTTGTGAACTGAATCACTTTAGAATTGGAACGATTCGGCTTCTAGCCACAGAAAAATGTTAAATTGCACGACCGGAACTTCCAGTAACCCCAGAAGGAGTCCTAGAATGAGATTTTTACTTTTACTTTTAGCCCTTTCGTCGATTTCAGGGTGCGTACACTCGTCTCCTATCAACCCACCCCAGCAAAACCTTCGACTCCCTGGAGAAAACTACTTCTTTAACGATGTGAGGCAATTGACCGATTCAGGGGAAAATTCAGAAGCCTATTGGTCTTTCGATGGAAGGTGGCTCAGCTTTCAACACAAAGACCCCCAATCGAATTGTTACCAAATTTACAAAATGAAAAATGACGGAAAGGAAGCTATGAAACTTTCAGGGGAATCCGGGTATGCGACCTGTTCTTTTTTTTTCCCAAATGACCGCAGGATCTTTTTTAGCTCAACGAGAGCCTACGATTCGACTTGCCCCCCTCCACCTCACTTGAATTCAGATTTCGCTTGGTACCTTTCACCCGACTATCAATTCTATTCGGTAAAGCCAGACGCAAACGATCTCATCCCTATTGAACCCGGCGGACCCCGAGCCTATAATGCAGAAGCTCGTGCTTGCCATGATGGGAGCGTCATTTTCACGAGTGACCGCAAGGGAGATCTGGATCTTTACCACGCCAAAATGGACAGCTTTGGCCTATTTACAGAAATTCATGCAATCACCCACACCCTAGGTTACGATGGAGGCGCCTCCTTTTCTCCCGATTGTAGCAAAATCGCCTGGCGCGCCTCTCGTCCACGAAAGGGCAAGGAACTTGCGAATTACAAATCTCTGCTTGCAAAACACTGGATCAAGCCCGAGACCCTCGAAATCTGGATAGCGAACTCGGACGGGACTCATGCTCATCAGGTCACCCAACTCGATGCGGTCAGCTCCACACCGACATTTACTCCTGACGGTAGCCAGCTTCTGTTTTCTTCAAATCTCAAAGATGTCCGAAAAAACGAATTTAACCTTTACCTCATCAACTCCAACGGAACAGACCTCAGAACGATCACCACAAGCCAGGGTATCGAATCTTTCCCCATGTTCTCACCCGATGGAAAATACCTGACGTGGACTTCAAATCGGAACTCACTCGAACACTCCAGCAAGACTCACATTTTCATCGCCGAATGGATCGCTGCAAAAACGGGATCGCAACAGGTCCCGACCCCGTTTTTACAACAACCCCAAAAGGAGTCCATGCCGGCCGACCGTTTCCTTGACCTCACCCTCAACAACCCCCGATTTGAAAATATTGTATCTGAAAAATTTGCTTCCCTGGGACTGAAAGTCAGAGCAGAAGAGGAGGCCGGTGATTCCCCAGATCACTCCTTAAAGGCACGGCCGATCTTAAGCACCTGGGGTCAGAGCTGCAAAAAACTAAAACCGATTGTGATTAGCGCGGGCTTAAGTCAAAATAACGATGCATCCAGTATCGCAGCGGCTGTCGAAGTTGCAAGGATCGTCGTCTCTGACCCGAAATCAAAACAGTCTTGTTTCGTTTTCATTGCTTTCACAAATCCTTCTAATAACTTTGAATTCCAGCCCGTAGCCGCTCTTCTCCAGAAACTTCATTTTCGTCCAAAAGCCATCCTGAACATCCACTCAGTGGGAACCCTGGAGAATAACACCTTGATGACTTCTGGCACTCACTCAGCAATCGAATGGCCTGAACTGATTGAAGCTGAATGCGACAAACACCACTTGTCCTGCATACCCACAGAACTTTCGAGTCCCCTCCTCTACCCAAACCCTGTCCCTGTTCTCGATTTCTTTACCGCCCCCAACAACGGCCCTAACGATTCCGGTCATTATGTCAATGCCACTGGAGGGGTGCAAGCCGCAGCAGCTATTGCAGCCATTGCTATCCAAACCTCCCTCAGGTCTCAAGAGCTTCATTTTAGAAAAGCAGGTGAAATTCTCCAATCAAAATCCATTCGGGACTTGCGCGGAGAGGAAACCCAAAGTATAAAGTCCTTCCATTAGGACATAACCCCCCACAAATGGGGTAAAAGTAAAAATTCAGTTCATTTTTGCTCATCTGCAAAAATGAAACGAAGGCCTGGTAGCTCAGTCGGTAGAGCAGCGCCCTGAAAAGGCGTGTGTCGGCGGTTCGATTCCGTCCCAGGCCACCATTTTTTGAAATAGCTAGAATCATGACGAAAATCAAACAGCAGTAGAATCTGAAATATCTGAGTAATTTATGACAGATGTGAATTTAACTCCACTTGCAAAAGCTATTTTGAGCTTAGAAGATATTCTCAAGCAAGAAATGAATCCTTATATTCGCGATGGGGTCATACAAAGGTTCGAATACACTTTCGAACTCCTTTGGAAATCACTTCAACGGCATCTTAAAGATTCGGGTGTAACCACGGGAAGCCCTAAGGAGGTTTTTAGAGCCGCACTTCAGTCCAGTCTCATTGAAAGTGTAGACGAATGGTTTGAATTTCTAAAATCGAGAAATTTAACAGTTCATTCTTATAACGAAGGTGTTGCCGAAGAAGTTTATCAGCAGGCAAAACGCTTTCCATTCTATGCCAGAAAAGTCCTCAGTTTACTCGAAAAAGCTCATGAGCCAACTCCCCCTAGAACTTAAAGAATTCATCATTGATTCCATAAAAGCAAACCTTGAGCTGGGAGCCAAATTTAAAATTATTCTATTTGGATCTTATGCTCATCATCTGAAAAATAATCGATCTGACATTGATATCGCAATTCGTTGCCAAAAACCTCTTCTACTTGCAGCTTGGGTTAAAATTGAAGAGATATTTGAAAATTCAGACATACCGCAAAAAATTGATGTTTTAGACTACCATCGAGTCAACTTAGATTTTCAGAAAGTTATCGATCAAACTGGCGTTATTATTTTTTCCCAGTAAAGAGAGCTAACCCGTTACCCATCCTCAAAAACTAATACCAACCCCAAGTCTTAGTTCAGAAATAAAATTATTCGGATTAAAAAATCCGGAATAGCCCAGGAAGACCTGATCAACTAACCGCAATGCTTTGTGGTCTAACTGAAGCACGAGATTGCCTCCCACAAAAGGTGCATGAATAGCTGCATCTGTCCAATACTGCCCGCCGAACGCACCCTCCACCCAAATACCTTTCACAGTATGGACTGAAACTCCCAGTCCGTACTCTAAAGCAGCATAGTAGGTTCTTATTGTACTTTTAACCGGTGCTGCACCTAAAATTCCTTGAATATGAATCCATGACTTGAATAGATACAGAGGGTTCCAAGAAATCATGGAGGTTATAACGTAGCTTGGACTAGTTCCAATGAACAAGTCGCTTGAAATTCTACCTCGCTTCAGTTCAAACTTTGAGCTTGGAAGAACTTCTGATGAAACCTTACCGTATGAATCTACCTCAAGGACATAGTCGTCTACTAACGAGACTCCAAAATCTGAAATCGAGATCAACTGAATCGGGGTCTTCTGACTGTGAATTGGAACTTCGACTTTAAAGACTTGCTCGTCTGTGTCTTCAAAATGAATCTGAATAGAATTTGAGTCTCCTAGCATCAAGATGAGAGACTTTCCAATCCTGTCTAAAAACCTTCCTCTCAAAGTTATAGTAGAAGTAGCTGCAGAGCCAATCTCTTTCGTCTCGTTCGGTTTATTGACTAGAACTTTAGCCAAATCCCAATGAAGATTAGTAATATTTACTTTATGATCTTTATTTTGCAACTCAAGCTTGGCTTCGCCGTTATCGGCGTGCGCCAGATGAGTCAGGAAACACGACTGAAAGACAACCGCTATCCTGAACAAAAAGACAGTGCTGCGAAAGCCCGGTTGCATTCGTAAATTATTTCATACTTTATAAATAAAAAACAATTCTTCTCCATAAAACCTTACTCAAGAGTACGACTCAAAAAAATGAAAATTAACGCACATTGTTAAGATAAAAATTAAAGCTCATTATTCCATAGTGTTATAGAGTTTAAAGTCCTATTCAAATAAAACTAAATCAGTCACAATAATACTATATGAAAGCACTTACATCTGAATTAACATTCATGTCTGCTGCAACCACCCTTACCACGTTACTCTTGCTGCCTGGCTGCGGTTTTGGCTTGGACAGCAGCCTCTCAACACTGAAGGCTTCAACAGTGCCAAGTTCAGCATTCACGCTCAAGTCAGATTTTTCCTTCACACCCACCAACGGCGCGATTGGAACCCTGATTACAGCATCCGGACGAGATTTCTCTCACGCACTCACCTTCAACGTCGGTAGCGCCCAAGGACTGATTCTAAGTCAATCGACCACCTCCCTGGTTGCGATGGTGATGCCTAGCAGTTCTTCTGGATATCCCCTTTTTGTAGACTCATCGACAAACCTTTATACTGCTGGCACCAGCTTCACCGTAACCGCGACTGGGGTTCCAGCGAATCAACAAGGCTCTCTCCTCATCGGTACTGGGGTAGGAGGGACTTCCGCCTATCAGGGCTGTAGCGCCGCCATCAGCTCGGGAGGGAATACCGCTCTCATCGGAGGATATGATGACAACTCGATTCAGGGAGCTGTTTGGATCTTTAGTCGAAGTGGAACCACTTGGACTCAACAAGGCTCTAAACTCGCAGGTACCGGGGGTTCGGCAGGTGCTAGGCAGGGGTCATCTGTCGCGCTCAGTGCCGATGGGAACACGGCTCTCGTCGGAGGACCCCTCAACAGCGGAAACATCGGCGCGGCGTGGATTTTCACTCGGAGTGGCGGAACCTGGACTCAACAAGGCTCTAAACTCGTCAGTTCTGACGGGGTGAATGCAATATTTGGGCTTTCGACCGCCCTGAGTGCGGACGGAAATACGGCGCTCATTGGAGGATCAAATGACAACGGATACGTCGGCGCGGCGTGGATTTTCACTCGGAGTGGCGGAACCTGGACTCAGCAAGGTTCAAAACTCATAGGTACAGGCGCTACGGGACTGGGTGGCCAAGGTTCGGCTGTCACACTGAGTGCCGATGGAAATACGGCGCTCATTGCCGCCCAAGACGACAACGGAGGCGTTGGCGCAACGTGGGTATTCACTCGAAGTGGGGGAACTTGGACCCAGCAAGGCTCCAAACTCGTTGGATCCGGTTATTCTGGAGCCTCTCAACAAGGTTACCATTATTGCGGAAATAGCATCGCCTTGAGTGCAAACGGAAATACGGCTCTCATCGGCGGACATAATGACAACGGCGGCGAAGGAGCTGTTTGGATCTTTATTCGCACCGGTACGACTTGGACTCAACAGGGATCTAAGCTGGTAGGAACGGGCGCAATTTCCGGTGGAGAGCAAGGGATCAGTGTTTCTCTGAGTGCGGATGGAAATACAGCTCTCGTTGGCGGATCTCACGATA
>JANNCA010000070.1:0-4477 GCA_031386075.1 Oligoflexia bacterium | reverse complement strand
CCACTTTTTGTACATCACCCTTTTTTCCTGGTATTTCTACAGGAACAATCTCACCCTTAAACTTAGAACCCTTCTGAGCATCCTGCGCTCTTCTAAAGCTTTCGGCCGCATACTCATCTTGTACCTGCCGAGAAAAATTCTTTTCTTGAGCGCAGAGTTCAGCACATTTTCCCATATGCTGATGGTCATAAGGGTCCCAGAGCCCGTCATGAATCATAGAATCAATCAAAGTCTGATGCCCCATCCGAAACCCTTGCCTGACCTGAGTGACTAAAAATGGAACTCGGCTCATATTCTCCATTCCACCCGCTACAACGACTTCGCTGTCTCCCAACAGAATCGACTGAGCCCCTAGCATAATTGCCTTCATTCCACTTCCACAAACTTTATTCACTGTCAAGGCTGGCACCGACTGAGGAATTCCTGAGTAGATAGCAGCCTGCCTTGCTGGTGCTTGCCCCACTCCTGCCGCAAGAACACACCCCATAATCACTTCAGATACTTGATTAGGTTGAACTCCAGCTTTTTTAAGGGAACCTTCGATCGCTATCGCTCCTAGGCGGGGAGCAGGAATTGAGGAAAGTCCCCCTTGAAAACTTCCTAATGCGGTTCGAGCAGTCCCTAAAATCACAACTTCAATATTCATAAAAGGTCTCCACTTAGGGGAAACTTACCCCTTGAAGAGTGAAGATTCTACACCTAAAACGGCCTCTTGAAAAAACTTCAAGACCGGTTTAATTCATTAATATGAATCACCCTCTACCAAAAGAGACGTTCCTCATCAGAGTTCTACTTTG
Organism: Oligoflexia bacterium; assembly: GCA_031386075.1. Lineage (GTDB taxonomy): Bacteria > Bdellovibrionota > UBA1018 > UBA1018 > UBA1018 > CAIYTD01. The sequence goes on along the minus strand of JANNCA010000070.1, from coordinate 3,680 downwards.
CCTGACTGGAATTTCGGAAATTCGAACAGTTTCAGCAGCAGAAGTGGGTACCTGCCTTTCGGATCAACTCCCAGAAATGGTCGAAAAAATAACCCACGGTGTCGTCAACATCAGCTCGACTTCCGTTCTCAATTACCGAGTCTACGGAATGGATGATTTTCTTCGTCTCTGGGGAATTCCCCAGGAAAGAAAACAAACTTCACTCGGATCTGGGTTTTTAATTGATAAAGACGGATTCATTATCACCAATAATCATGTAGTCGAACACGCGAGTGAAGTTGCCGTTACTTTTTCGGACAAGCGCACCTTTCGTGCAAAAATCATTGGAAAAGACGATAAAATGGACCTTGCACTTCTTCAAATTCGGGATCAAGAGCGCCATGTACCTCAAAATCTCCGGCCCGTTCCCCTCGGGGATTCAGATTCCGTGAGAATAGCTGAAACCGCAGTCGCCGTGGGAAATCCATTTGGGCTTCAAAACACAGTTACAAAAGGGATTATTAGCGCAAAAAACAGAACGATTGGTTTAGGGCCGTTTGATAACTTTCTACAAACGGATGCTTCCATTAATCCGGGCAATAGCGGGGGTCCACTTTTTAACATGAGAGGTGAAGTCATTGGCATCAATAGTGCTATCCGCTCTGAAACAGGACAAAGCAGTGGCCTAGGTTTTGCGATCCCCATTAATGAAGCCAAAAAGTTGATTCCTGATTTGAAGAAATATGGCCGAATTCCAAGACCTTGGCTTGGAATTCTAGGAGAAAGAATGTCCCCACAATTGGAACAATATTATGATCTGCCCGTTTCTAAAGGGGTTCTCATCTTTAATGTGGTCGAAAACGCTCCCGCTGATTTGGCCGGCCTTCAACAGGGAGATATTCTCATGAGCTTGGACGGGTCTACTACGGCAGAACCAAACGATGTGGAACGAATCCTGGCCAAACACAAGCCAAACGAAAAGGTGAGTCTTAAGATTTTTCGTGGTAAGAGATCCAAAGAAATACAAGTCAAGCTTGAGGAATTACCGAGACTCGAGAATCTCCCCCGAGGAATTATTTAAAATCTTATGGAACGTAGAAAATTATCTATCTCTAAGCCAAGCCCCCTACCCAAAGACTACCTTAAAATGGTTGCTGAAGTCTTTTTGGCAAATTTCGATTCGGGGCTCAAGATCTATAACCAATACTGTCCATCAGCCTTCATCGAGGCTCAGGGTGAGATCGGCTCGGACGAAATCATCCTCGCGGTTTCGCTGATGAATCAAGGCCAAATGACGGCAACGACCGTCTATGCAAGTAGTGACTTTGACCCAAAGGCCAGTTCCCCCTCTGTGCAAGACCTCCTTTCCGCTTGCCTAGATGCCGCTGGCGCTGTTTTTTCAACTCTACTTTCTCCAGATAGCCCACACATGATTACCCTTCTTGCCGAGGGCTCTCTTGCCTCCCTAGAGAATATTCCGTTCCTTTGGACTGAAATTGAAGCAGATACGAGACGAATCTTTATCAAACTAGACAAATCCAACATCACTTTGGATACGCTTGCAGACGAATGGCTTGAGCAGCACGATCCAGAATTTATCAAAGAGGAATCTGAAAAAGAAAGACTAACAAAAAACCTGTTCTTTACAGGGCCTAAAAGCAAGGGCTCACACGATGACGACTCAGGACAAATTCACTAGAATCACCTCTTTATTCATCCTATTCATTTCCTTTTTTCAACCCTCTCCAGTCTTAAGTGGACCCGCAACCTTCAAAAGTCTCTGGAAATTGAGCCCTTTTTCGACGAACCCATCTAGAGATTTTAGTGAATTAGACTATCAACACCTACAATCTCAAGCCAAAAAAAACAGGCCATTCACTTTGCGTGTTGGAAAAAAAACGTCCCCGCCGTGGAATATATTCTCGAATTTCACCCTGAAGATATTCTTAACTTTGTACCGGATGCTCAGAATAATACCGCAGTACTCTGGATTGCAGCCCTGCTTCGGAACCGTTCCGACCCGAACGGGTCGATTCTCGAAAAGGTAGCTAAATGGGTTCCACAAACTTTTAAAATATCCAATCACGAGGGCGTGACCCCAGCTCATTTGGCGGCTGAATGCGGAATCCTCGACATCTTCGAAATCATCGCAGCCATTGCCCCCAAGACCCTCAGTGCCCAAGACTCCCTTGGCCTTACTCCAGCAATGCTGGCTGCAACCCGGGGACACTTGAATATACTCAGGTTTTTAATTTCAAGGGAAGCCACATCGACTCGATCAAAAACACTGACTTGTAGAAATCCCAACTCCCACTTCAGCCGAGGGGCTTCAGACTATCTCGCAGAACGCCCCTATTCACGCGAAAATCAAAAAGTAATTCAAGATCTTCGAGCTATCGAGAAAAACGAAGGCAGCTGTTTCTTCATGTAGAAAATATTAGGTATAATTTATTCAACCTATTTAATATTTTTGAACTATTTCAAATTAAAATTTATGTTGACTTTATTAATCGTTTTATCGTAAAGATAGTCTCTAAATAATATTCCAATCTAGCTACCATCCTTCAAAGGATTGAATAATTGAATCAGTCAAATTAAACTAATTAACTTGACCTAAAGTCTATTTCGCTAAAATGGAAGTCAACCCCCGTCTGAATTGAACCTAAGGATAGGAAAATCAATAGAGACACTTTTATAGGAGTCCCCTCATGAGATTAGAAACAGAAGAAAAAGTAGCTCACAGAATTTGCACCCTGATGCACGCAGAACGAAAAGTAAAAAAAATCAGCCAACAAAAGCTTTGCCAAAGCCTTGGAATCACTCAAGGTCTACTCTCTAAGATAGAAAATGGTAAACTCAAACCATCTGTTTACGTTTGGCTGACTTTCTGTAGGTTATTTACCGTGGATTCAGAAGTTGCCATGAGTGAAACCTCTTTTCGTAAGCGTCTGTCTCAATCTAAAAAGCCTACGACCAAGAAAAAGTAATTCTGCTCGTACAGGCACCCATCACCCCCCTGTTTCTCTGCTATAGCGTTCAAGAAAATGCTTTCCGTTTTCAGAAGCAAAATCTTGAGTAAAGAAAAGCATTTTCTTGAACGTTTTGTCTCAAAAGAACTTAGGTATCTTTAAATTTAATTTATTTAAATGAGTTCCCTATTTATTTAAAACTCTGATGAAGCTGCCCCAGAATCTAAACAACCAGCGCTTAAACTGTTTTAAAATTATCGAAACGTTCCACTGAGAGCCTCTCTGCAATCACACCTTGCAAGGGCGAATATCAAGATGAGAACTCCGGAGTATCCATTAAACAACGATGAAATTAAATTTTAAAATAACAAAAAAAATTATCTTAGAATATACATTTTAGGTAAGAAAGAAAAAAATGAAACAAAATATAAGTGTGATATTAGCTATTTCCTTAATGATTTCCGCTTGTGGCAGTGACAGCAAAAACGACAATAGTCCCCTGGCTAAAAGCAAAGAAGTGAATCAGAACCAAAAATCAACCGAAGCACCTTCCTCGCCGCATTTGAATATCGAGGAAAATCAGCAAGTTTCAGTCGAAAACTTGGCTGAACTTGATGACGACGACAGAATTGGGCTTCAATCTATAGGGATTGATTCATCGCAAGTCATTCATGGTGAGGCAGTTGGACCTCTTGCACCAGAAATTGACCCTGCTCGGCCTGAGAGTGCGCT
>JANNCA010000066.1:0-9841 GCA_031386075.1 Oligoflexia bacterium | reverse complement strand
CTCCCGGGGGCGATAATAAGCTCTCCTTTGCAGCTCCTTCATCGACTCTAGGGTCGGTTCAGAAAAAAGCTTGAGCTCCTCAGATCTTTTGCTCTTCTTGGCAAGACTCAATCCAGCGGAATCTACTAGGATCAACCTTCTCACCCCTTCGGGCCAATCCAAGGCCATCCAAGCTCCAATCCACCCCCCAAGGCTATTGCCCACAACGACCCACTCCTGACAGAGAGAAGTCGCTCGCTGGCGAAGACCTTCGGCTTGCCTCCTGACACGATAATCCGACCCAACTGAAGGCGCTGCCGTATCGCCGGCGCCCGGAAGGTCCAACGCCAAAATCTTCATGGGATGATCCATTCCCATCTGCTTCCATCCTTCTTCTGGCCACAGAAGAATTTTTTTCCAGGTCAAAGCGTTATCCGCCAGTCCATGAACCAGAAGAACACAAGAACAGCCTTTACCGGGCTGTTCTTTGCACGAGTCCTTGAGGTACCCATGCCATCCATCGAGCTGAACGCTAGATACGTGCCCCTTCCAAAGCTGGGTGCGAAGGAAAAACTCTCTGATCTCGAGCGGGAACCAGAACCAACTCAGACCTCCTGCTCCTCCAGATAAGCCTAAAAGAAGAACAATGACCCTAACCCATTTTTTTTGTATTTTTTTCTTTTGCATTTTTATCGTTGACATCTTTAGCCCTCATGACATAGCTTAGGCAAGCTTTCAACGAATAAATATCGTTTTTATGGCGCGGGGTGGAGCAGTCTGGTAGCTCGTTGGGCTCATAACCCAAAGGTCGTTGGTTCAAATCCAGCCCCCGCTACCAATTTAGAACCAGAGTAGATCATGTAACCCATGATTTACTCTGGTTTTTTCGTTTCTGGAGATTAGAAAAACAGTGTTTTGTGGTTCCGAGGTTCTTAAAGGATTTTTGAGTGAAAAATACGAACGAACTTAAAATTAGGCTCACCCCTTCTCAAATAACTCCTGTCAGTTTATGGGTTGATAGATTCTGCCAGCATCAAGACAGTATGTTTGCCCGCCCTGAAATCTCTGGGAACTCACTTCTTATCCATCCAACTGACTTGATTAACTTACTCGCACACTACGCAGATAAAGACGATGCCAACGAATTTGATGTCTTCCGCTTAAAGGCAAGTGGAGTGGCTGAATTGAAAAAAGCTATCGCAAGGAAGAAAAACGAAACAGTAAAGGGAAACTATCTATCATGTTTGCGAATCTTGAAAGATGTCGCTCCCAATAGCTCCCCTTACACTTGTCGCACTCAAGAGAGACGCTCATTAAGCATCGCACTCTAACTTTTGGAATTAATCAACGTAACGTAACCCCGTCTGCTGCTCTTTTAATTACCCACAATTTTCAGCCCGAATTCAATTCCAATAATAATATCTGCTAACCTCTGCATACCCTTCCAAATAACCTTATTTCCTGGAGGAGGATCCAACGCTCTGCCAATGTATCCTCCTAATTTAGCTATTTTTATTATGTAGTCTGATAATACTGGTTTTGCCTTCGACTTGCTTGGCTTTAACTGATCAAGCGTTTTTATTTCGGTAGGGGTTAGGGCAATTTTTGGAGATACCGATTCCGACTCACGGTTGATCATCGTCATCCAGAAAATACGCCAAGCAAGGACACAATTAATTGAAATCACATTGTAAAGCGCGCCTGCGGTACGAAGTTTTAGCTCATCCACCTTGCAGCCTGATTTAAGAATAAAAAAATACCGTTCTATTCTCCATCTCAAGGCATACCATTGTAGTTTTTCAATCGCCTCTTCAAGACTCTCTATCTTCAGGTCAGTGATAAGTCTCCAATCAATCGCTTCTCGCCTTCCTTTCGTTTTTCCTACTTCTTTTGCGTTGATGACCGTCACTTCTGTATCTGGAAACATTTTTCTTTTTAGTCCATCAGAAGGTCTTATGGCCATTCTTTCAAATTTAATTTCTAACTGGGCGCTTACATCCTCACCAGTTTTATCTCGGTATTGAATTTCATAGTGACCTTTGATTTTTCCTGATGCCATTACGTCATGAATCTTTTGAATTTCTTCACTATTGGTTCTTCGATTTTCTTTGCACCGACCTAAAAAATGGCTGTCTTTGGACATTACTGCTTGAAAGAACTCATAGATATCTCCCTCTCGGTCTGCAATATGAACTAGCCTCTCAGGGCTTCCTAGTAGCTGATTTGAGGCTTCTACTCCGCGGATCCAACAGTAGCTTTCCTTTTCGGCAATAGGAATCCTTGTGTAGTTTTTTTTTCGCTGAATTTCTCGTGAGTTTTTAAATTTCTTTCTATTCCAGAAAATATTACTAGATAAACCAAGAGGAAGCCCTTCGGGGGTTAAAACAAGACTGGGGTGCATATCAAGCCCACATCTTGGAACCTCTTTACCTTGAGGTCCGTAGAATCCTTTTTTATTTGAGAAGATTCTCCTACAACCAATTTCCAGAGGCTTATTTCTGTTATAGTCAATCTCTGTAGTGTCGTGAAGGACCCGAATTGGCCCTTCTGTTTCGTTAAATCTACCTTTTGTTGATCTAAAGTGGCCACTTAAAATTTCATTTTCAGTCAAATTTGGATTTGAGAAGAACCGATAGGCAGCCTTGATGCTTGCCCAATCTTGGCACGCAACGGGCACACTGTCGCCGATTCGCTCCGCCAAACTGCGCGCTATTTTCAAAAATCTTGTTCCCAGACGCTCATCTTTGAACTTGCTACCCTCAAATTCGCTGTCTACCCATGATGTCATGCAAGCATATGAAACTATTCACAAATGATTGTCAAAATTGTGGGTAATTAAAAGACATGCCCAGATGTCTCGCAATCAGATCAATTCGGCTTCAGTAATGACTATGGATATGGATTCCACCAGTCATGTCCAGCACGGAGAAAAAATGAAGGGATTGGATTATGACTACAAAGGTAACTGGTGCCTAAGTAGCCTCTCTTGCTCTGACGAGTTTGGATTCTCGCACGCAATGGAATTGCGATCAGGCAATACGTTCAGTTCGGTGGGTGCTAAATTTACGATCACTGCTCACAGTAAAATGGGTTGGGAACAAAAGGCTAAGTCTCTTGTGGACTGGGCGGAATGAAAGTGGAGTTTAGAAGAGCTTAAGGAGTTTGCAGAAAGAGGTAATGACATTTCATCCTAAGCGAGGTTCGGCGGAGAACGCGACCCACCGGAGGGGAATCTGTGGGAAGGAATCTTAAAAAAATTTCAATTCAAATGACTCTCTGCCGCTAACGCCGGCCTATTTTCAGATCTAAGTTTCAAAATTGGAGCGGGCGAAGGGGCTCGAACCCTCGACCTCAAGCTTGGGAAGCTCGCACTCTAGCCAACTGAGCTACACCCGCACCTCATAAGACTAGACCCTATCTCAATCCGAGCCAACGATCAAGTTGGAGTACAACGAAAACACTCTTCATCATCAATGACACCTCCAGTATCCGGTAGCCCGTGCTCAAGAACTTGGCTAGGTCGACACTGATCACGATAAACAGTAATCCCCTTACACCCAAAATCATAGGCTAGGAGATAGGCTGCAGCCACATCTTCTAAAGTCGCCTTTTCAGGTAAATTAATGGTTTTCGAAACACCACTATCCGAATGATGTTGAAAGGCAGCCTGCATCTTTACATGAACTCCGACAGGAACAGACTGACTCGGCGTCCAAACCGGACCCAACTCTCGTTCGAGGACCTCATTCGTTAGGGAATCCAGTTTTAGACCCTTACCCTTCAGCAACCTTTGCACAGTGGGATGAACTTCTAGAAGTTTTTCGCCTCCAAGAACATTTCGAATAAAAACACCGGAAAAAAGTGGCTCAATCCCGCTCGAAGCCCCGGCAATGATGCTGATTGTGCCCGTAGGGGCTACGGTACTCACAGTTGCATTACGAAGAGGACTATATCCAAGGGACTCCCATAAAGAGCCTTTCCAGTTGGGAAAAGGGCCTCTTTTGCGAGCTAATTCTTCCGAGGCCCGCTTAGCTTCCCGGTCTAAAAAGCTCATCAACTGCTCGCCTCTACGAATCGCCTTAATGCTGGTATAAGGAAGGCCCTCTAAAATAAGCAAATCAGCAAAACCCATCACCCCTAATCCGATTTTTCGATTTCGTAGAGTGATCCGTTTGGAATCTAAAATGGGATAAAAATTAATATCAATGACATTGTCCAAAAACCTAACCGCAGTCCAAATATCCTGTCGAAAAGCCTTCCAATCAAATTGCCTCGCACGAAAATAGGATCCCAAATTCAATGACCCCAAATTGCAAGATTCAAACGGAAGTAACGGCTGTTCTCCACAGGGATTCGTGCTCTCAAAAGCCCCTTCACGAGAGGTAGGATTAAACAAATTCATTCGATCAATAAAAACAAGACCAGGATCACCACACTTCCACGCCGAACTTACGATCTGATCGAAGACCTCTTTAGCGTCCATTTTTGTGGTCGAATGACCTGTTCTTGGGTCCTTTATCCAAAAAGCCCCCCGCCCTCGCACGGCCCTCATAAACTCATCTGTCGCAGCTACCGAAATATTAAAATTCGTCATCGAGGAAAGATCATTTTTACACTGTATAAACTCCAAAATATCGGGATGGTCAACCTGAAGCACTGCCATATTAGCGCCTCTCCGAGTTCCCCCTTGCTTAACGGTCTCTGTCGCGACGTCAAAAACTTTCATAAACGAGACCGGGCCAGAGGCCACACCCTGACTCGATCTCACCAGACTTCCTTGGGCACGTAACCTTGAAAACGAAAACCCGGTCCCTCCCCCTGACTGATGAATTTTAGCTGCAAACTTTAAAGAATCAAAAATTGAATCCAACGAATCACCTATCGGCAGAACAAAACAAGCAGCAAGCTGCCCAGATTTTTTCCCGGCGTTCATAAGAGTGGGACTATTCGGCAAAAACCTCCGCTCCATCATTATTTCTAAAAATTTATCAAACCACCCCGCTTTATCCCAAAGCTCAACCTCAGAAACTGCCCTTGCTACCCTTTCAAAAAGCTGTAAGGGGGTTTCAATGACCTCACCTCTCTCGTTTTTCAAAAGATAGCGCCGCTCAAGAACCAAAGCTGCATGATCTGTTAACTGAAGCCCCCTACCTTTTTTTTCCATGAAACCAATTTTACACTGAGTTTAAACAATCTACAATAGGGAGACCCCATAGCTGTCAATCAAGTTTTAACCTCCCTCATCGTGCCATTCCGCTGACTAAAACTAAAAAAATTTGCGATTGAATTTTATACAAAATACAATTTTTACCCTCTATACTGCACGGTATCTATGAATTATTCTTCTTTAAAATGGAACTCGTTCGTCATGAGATGGCTTTTTTTAAGTTTGTTTTTACACTTGCTTTGCGCTTATTTTAGCGTCGGATTTTTCCATTTTGATGAACATTTTCAGGTATTGGAATTTTTAAATTATCGCATGGGCTATAGCAGCGCCGACGATTTGCCTTATGAATTCAAAGCCGGACTCAGAGGGTGGATTCTACCTGGTATCTGCTACTTAATTGCCAAGTTTTGGCTATTATTAGGCTTTGACAGCCCCACCCTTTGGGCAACCCACTTCAGAGTCTTTTCCGGGCTCATCGGATGGCTGAGCTTGGTCGGGGTTGCCCTCTGCTCGGACCCTTTTTTCCCAAGTCAAAAGCTCCGCCAATGGGCTATTCGAGGACTTTCACTATTCTGGCTCTTTCCTTATATTCACGCTCGCTGTTCGTCAGATAGTCTAGGGGGCTCATTTTTATTTCTCGCCATCAGCTACTTCCTTCTCGCTCAAAAAAACCACCTCATCCACCCTACTTCGACCTGGAGCAAGCCCAATATGAGCGGGTGGGCGTCTGGTTTTCTATTGGGGATTTCATTTCAATTCCGATACCAAATGGCTTTTTCGATTCTGGGTTTTGGAATCTGGTGCCTTTTCTTGAATCAGGCCAAAATACGATCGATTTTCTTCATGGGTGCCAGCTTTACCTCAACGCTATTCCTAGGCGGGGCGATCGATTTTTGGGGGTACGGAAAGTGGCTTCCGGTATTTTGGAACTATCTCACTTGGAGTCTTACAAACAGCACCATTCTCAATGACGGTGCCGTTTTGATCAATGTTGAGCCCAGCTACTATTACCTAGCTCTCCTTTTCAGGTCACTTCCCCCGACTGGATTTCTAATCGCTGTAGGGGTTTTTACAAGCTGGACGCTCAACCCAAAAAATATTCTTACCTGGGTTACAGCCCCATTCGTTCTGGCTCACTTCGTAATGGCACACAAAGAACCTCGCTATCTATTCCCAATGGCAGATGCAGTGCCATTCCTTCTTGTAATGAATGCTCCCCATTTTTCAAAATTCTCAATTGAATTTATAGAAGGTCGGAAAAAATTAATAGATGGAATTCGGAATCTACTTTATTCCCTCAATCTTTGTGGGCTCATCGTCGTCTGTTTTCGTCCCTCATTTGCGCCTGTGAACTTCTACTATTACTTGCTCAATCATTATCCACAGCTCCGCGAACTCTATTACTTAGGAGAAAACCCATTCAAACTCATTCACCTTCCAGTTAACTTTTATAAGCCGAGACAACTGCAAACCATTCCAGTTTCCAAACTGAATGAACTCGAAAAACTCCTCAGAACCAAGGCTCAGGGTTATTACTTATTTAATGATCGCGATCAACTTCCGGAAGAGCTCACTTTAGTCAGGAAATTTTGTCATTTAGAATATAGTACACTTCCAAGATGGCTGGCCCCGATCCTTGATTCACGAAAAATTGCACCCTTTATCTGCCGTTGGTCTCTCTTTCAATGCCAGTCTAAGGTACAGTCAGAGTAGATTTTGAATGGCCTCGACAGCTTCACGAATCTGTGGATTACCCTCTATGCCGGCTTCAATTTTAGAACAGGCATGCAGGATCGTCGTATGATCTTTTCCCCCAAAAAACTGTCCAATTTCCTTGAATCCGAGTCCTGCATATTTTCGAATGAGATACATCGCAATTTGTCTAGGAAGCGCAACACTTCGAGCTCGGGTAACCGCCTTAAGATCTAAAATTCGAAGATGGTAATGCTTAGCAACTGCATTCTGAATAGACTCAATCGTGTAATTAGATCCCTCTACAGGAATCGCGTTTCTGAGTTCATGCTTTGCCATTTCAAGAGAAATTTCTGCCCCCGTTAACGAGGCCTGAGCCTGCAAACGGATCAAAACTCCTTCCAACTCTCGAACATTTGACTTGATGTAGGTCGCTAAAAACGTAGCAACATCATCCGGAAGATAAATGTCATCCCTCTCAGCTTTGGCCTTCAGAATTGCAATTCGAGTTTCAATTTCAGGCGGACTAATGTCAGCAACTAAGCCCCACTCAAAGCGAGTACGAACTCTTTCCTCTAGCCCTTCAATTTCCTTAGGTGGTCGATCACTGGATACTACAATTTGTCTCTTAGAACTATGAAGTGCATTGAAGGTATGGAAAAATTCCTCTTCGCTAGTATTTTTCCCAGCAATAAATTGAATATCATCAATCAAAATCATGTCGTAACTATCTCTGTATTTGGCCCTAAACTGAGACATTCGACGGTGTTGCAAAGAATCAATCAATTCGTTTACAAATTTTTCAGCAGAAAGGTAGGCCACTCGTGCCTGTGGATTGTGCGCTAACAATCGATTGCCAATAGCGTGCAATAGATGTGTTTTCCCCAGGCCGGGTGGACTATAGAGAAAAAGGGGGTTATATTGCCTAGCAGGTTGATCAGCCACCGCGACCGCAGAAGCATGCGCGAACTGATTACTAGCACCCACCACAAAACTTTCAAAAAAATAACGAGAATCAGGTCCCTCTTGAGGTGCTCGACTCATAGAGTGAAGCCCAAACTGAGGATATGGATTCGAAGGCCCGGGCACTACCGCCCCCAAAGCACCTACACCCTGAGTAGACTTCACAGTATTCTGCTGGGGCGGTGGTGTGGATTCAAATACGTTCAATATAGGATCCTTAATTGATTCTTTTACTTTCAAAATCAATTCACAAGGAACGCCTGTCACTTGCGCTAAAGCTACCTCAATCGCCTTTTGATAGTGGTCACGAACCCACTGAGCAGAAAAATCATTTGGTGCGACCATCCTCACCTTGAGCCCATGATCCGCTTCCTCTGTATCAGAAAACTCCAGCGGATGAATCCAAGCATGGAGCTGGTTTGGTACTACCGTTTGTTCCAGATGTCGGCAGGCTGCCTGCCACAACTCTGGCCATTGCCCCATTTCTAAACTCATTGAATTCCTCATAAATGAGCCTAATCGAATAACATGGGCGGCACTTCTTGACAACTTAGCTTCTCTTAGATAACTTCGCCGAATATTATTTTGTGGAGTTTGAGATTATATGAAAAGAACTTATCAGCCTAGTAGAACCAAGCGCCGCCGTAGGCACGGCTTTAGAGCCCGAATGAAAACTAAAAATGGCCAGAAAATTTTAAATCGCCGCAGGGCCAGGGGCCGCCAAAAGCTCAGCGCGACTGTTGCGGGCAAATAAATTACGCTACCTCCCTCTCTTTCTCAGAGTCTTAGCTCAGACCGGCGTCTCCATTACTCTTGGGAGTATCGTCTTTTTTTCGATCAGAGTCAGGTGTTTCGCCTTTCGGAGTGCACCCTGTACAGGATTCGAAACGGAAGACCTTGCTTTCGGGTTGGGGTAACTCTCAAGGCACGAGGATCCTCTGTAGAACGAAATCAGGTCAAACGGCAAATTCGCGAATTTTTTAGAACCCATGTTCATTTGCTGGGAAGCTATGACTATAATGTGGTGATTCCACAATCTAAAAAGATGGCCTATCCTTATGCAAAGCGCTTAGGAGAATGTCTACGAGGACAGTTTGTCCATGTTATTTCCAAGAAATAACTCAATCTCTCCTTCTCACTTCTCCGCAGCCCTTTTAAAAAAGTTTTACACACTTTATAAACTGCTCATCTCGCCAATGATTCACCTCATTTGCGGACCTTCATTTGGCTGCCGCTTTATCCCTACTTGCAGTGAGTTTGCAGGTGAAGCTCTTCACGCTCATGGCTACATCAAAGGAGGGTACCTCACGCTTTTGAGAATATTGCGATGCCATCCCTTTTCTCGAGCTGGCTATGACCCCGTTCCCCATGATATGGGCAAAGATGTTATCAAAAATTTAAAGACAATCAAATCAGATCTGGGAAGGTAGACCTCATGGACCGAAGAAGCCTATTGGCAATGATACTCTGTCTCGTTATTTTTCTGGGCTGGCAAAAGCTTGTGATCGAGCCTCGCATGCATCCTACGGGCTCAATCGAAACCTCTACAGAAACACCCCCTTCGAGCAGCGACAAGTCTTTGGAAAAACCTTCCACTTCAATTTTAGGAAACCCTGGCTCGAGTCGTGTGACTCAAGATCGTAAAAATCCTCAAAACCTAGTTTTATCCACGGGAACTGGAAATTCAACGCTGGGAGATTCTGGCTCTTTTTTTCTAGATTGGAATTTAAAAGACTACAAGCAAGGAATACTTCCTGAAGCTCCTCCTGTCGATATTCAATCGGTATCTCACCAGTCGGGCCAAGTCACCTTGGCCTTTGACGATCCTAGCTTGGTTTACTTATCTGATATTCAGGGACAGCTCACTCGACAGGGTAGCGGGGCAACATGGAGTTACGAGGATAGCCAAATTAAACTGTCCCGTGATTTCTCAACATCACCCACTCTTCCCTATGTTGATGTTGTAGTTAAAGCAGAGTTTAAAACTCAGCACCCCCATTATGCCTTTATCTATTTAACATCCCAAGGAGTTGAAAAGGA
>JANNCA010000054.1:0-20243 GCA_031386075.1 Oligoflexia bacterium | reverse complement strand
GCAGCATCGGGTCGATGGTGTTTTTAAGGAAGAGGGTCTCGGCCGTTACCGGGAGATTCATTTCAGGAGTCGTACTGAGGGCGATGTTGAGTTCTTCTTCGGTTTTGGCTAGGTTTGGGTTAGGTCTTGCCGGGATAATGTTCTGCGTGAGTTCGTGGAGCGCGAGAGCTTTCACCTCACTGTTGGTATCTGGGCTGGATCCATCAATGGTGCCCATGATTGCAAGGAGTGCGGATCGCTCTAAAGGAAATCCAGAAACTGGGATCCGTCGTAAATTTTCCCGTAGTTCGGTCAACGCTGCCTGGGGGTCTTTGGATAAATCTTCATAAAAACGATTTAAGAGTAATTGGGTTCCAGGAATCTGATCTGCATAATGACTAGCGAGGAGGGCGCGACGAAAGTTGGCGCCAGGGGCGTCGGTTCCTAGGATCATTCTGAGGTCAGCGTCGTGGGGGTGAAGGTGAACTTGGTCTAACGCGATTTCGATGGCAGAGAGTCCTCTGGGTTGACGGCCACTTTCTCGGAGGGTTTGATCCGTAGCGACTTCAATTGCATAGGTCAAAGACTTGGCAGGGATTTTTTCATTGAGACTGAGTTCCTCCTGTAATTCCTTCTCTTGTCGAGAACTAGATGCTTGAAGGCCTGCCGAGTAGCCCAGGAGTGCGGAGCAAATTAAGGTGACGCAAATAAGTAGGATTTTCATTTTTCTAGGGGTTTAGAATACCCCCAGTTCTTCTTCGGCAATATTCGTTGATTTCCTAAAAAAATGTGATTTTTCAGCGATTTTGTTTTACGTGAGCATCACATGTTGCCGATTTTTTAGACTGCTTTAAGCTCATCGGACGATGTGTCAATCTTGTTTAACAAAATCTCGCTAAGTGGGGCGTTTTGAATTTTATCCAATCGTTTTCTGAGGAAATCCATCGATGCGATGACTTCGCTCTACCTTTCCGTTCAGCTGAAGCGTGCGCGGCTTTATAAGTCTACGACGAATATTAAACTTTTACAGGTTTGAGTTAAAAGTGCGTTTTCAGCTTAAACCAGGTTCTTTTTCGTGCAAGCTCTTCGAGAGGCGGGCTTTATTGAGGCCGATGCTGGAATTGTGTCCTTCATCTACAGAGATGGGGTTTATCATCCCGAAACTGATGATAAGGGGATCGCAGAACTTATCGTACTTACGTGTCCGACGAAACAGGAGCTTTCTAAGGGAGGCTCAAATGAGACGCAAGAATGGTATCGGCACATGCGAACAATAGGAGTGGATCGTTGGGATGATTATCAGCGCAACCTCATTAAGTGTTGGCGCATCTATTAAGAAAGGCGAATTATTTATGGGAGCTTCAGCAAAACAACTCATTCACATTGACCGGGTTAAAGAAATTATCAGTCTTGCTCTTTCGCATTTTGATCGAAAGGGTCTTGATGTTAAAAAGGTGGATCAGCTTTCAATTGCAGCAAATCTTACTTTTTCCGATAGAGTCTTTAATTGTAGATGCTAAGACTTGATCTTACAAGGATCTGGTTTAGGTCTCGTATTACATCGGTTTTAGATAATGCAACTTTTTTCCTGTCACGCGAGGACAGATGTTTTGTGATTATTTCGTGTTGAGTCTGGTCGAGTTTATAGCGCGCTTAAATAGTAGTAAAGTGCAATTTAAATCATTAGACTTAAATACAAGCTCTAAGTTCAGTTGTTCTGACTCAGTACATTTTAAATGAGAAATTAAGCTAAAACTGACTAAGTTTTCTGCCCAATAGAAAGCACATAGCTCTAATAGGATGGGTCATTTACGTGAAATTAATAACGATTATATAAATAGAAAAAACGCAGTGACCCAATATTACGCAAATCGTGTTCAAGCGTTTGTAAACGTCTATTTAGCTGAAGGATGGGACATGGAAAGCCCAGAAAGTCAGGAACACATCCGAGTCACTCGTGTTAATTTTGAAACTGAACGTAATGGGGAATTTGATCGCTTAGAGCGTGAGAGAGTACATGCAGTGAACCATGTTTAATATTCTTTTTTCCGTTTTAATTGCGTCCGCTCAAGCGATACCCCCTCCACCTATCCCTGTTTGGACCGTATTCACGACTTTAAACGGTGCGCCTCCTTCAGGACCTGTGCATACAGATTACTCGGTAATTAACAATTCATTGAGTGATGTGCGAAGTGTTTTAGGTGGCGGAGGCACTGAGGAATGCAAACGATGCTAGAAGTAGTGCAATTGACAGGAACTTAACCCAAGTTGCAGGTCTACAAACCTACGCACAAAACTTAGCGGAAAATAATCGCGGGTTAGGCCAAGCTGCTCACGACTATGTCCTTGATATTGCGGTTGGGATTGATCCAGTCACTGGGTTTGGACGATCCTCGTTTGACTTTTTTATGGGCGTAATATCGTCACTGGCGCTACTCTTACCCCTTTTGACCGTAGTCTCACTTTTTTAGGTGTACTTACGTTAGGTGGTGCAAACTCTGCTCGCGCAGCGAACCGAATGCTCCATGTATTTGAAGGAGTTGGTAGACTTCTTCATGAACGTGCTGCATTCCAAGCCGCAATCTTTGAAGGACAGGTACTGGCTGAAAGAATCGGACATTTACTGCCTGGATTTACAAGGCACGCTCAAATTAAAGCTATTCATACCGCCGAAGAAATAAATACATATGCAGCTAAACTCGGATATCGTGCGGCCCCATTCCATGGTTCTCATGTAGTTGAGGCAAAAACAGTCACTTCAGAGGAAGCATTAAGTTGGTACGTCAATCATCAAAGAAACTCTCCTCATCCCTTTGTAGGACTTAGTGCATTAACGATATTTAAAATAGTTCGAGAAAAAATGGGCCTGGTTTTGAACCACGCTCACATTTGTACAAAATATGTCACTCCTTCTGAGGTGGCTCAGATACTCAAGGAGTTCAACAGGGAAGACTATGCCGTCTCTCACCTGTTATATTCATAAATCTCGAAAGCTAAATGAAATTTATTTTGGTTTGATGGCAAATGCTAAAGAGAGTCCTCGGTATATAGAGATTCTTGAATTTTATAAAAATATAACTGAGGCCGACGAAAATCAATCTTTGCAAGATGTGATGATCATCTCAAAGGAAACACTGGTAGAAGGTAAAGTAATTGATTTCTGTGAACTCAAGAGTTTTAGTTGTTTTCCTTCTGACTCTAAGCGTTGCGTTTGCTGACGTCAGCAATAGTGGTCCATCGGTATCAGCTAAAGTGAACACCTTCGCTCACCCATACAATGACAGAAATTAAAAGGGTAGTGGATCAGGAGACCCTCGGGGTCCTAGAGCGATTGCGAGAATTACTTTCGTACAAGATGCCCAATGCCACTTACGCCGAATTGCTGAATTGATAAAACCGACTGATTCAGTCGATCGTCAAAAACAAGCACGAACAATCCGTCGGAAAGATTCAAGCTGCTTTCATAATTTCCCGAACCTAAATTTACAACCAGGAAAGGTAAGGACCTTAGTTTAGTGACTATTTATACTCCGTCAGAGCACAAAAAGCCAAAATTTTTCAGGATTCGCACTTTGATTTATCCGAAGTTTCAGCTCATGTTGATTGGGGTGAATGCCTGCCTCATGACGGGTGCTTTTTTGTTCATTTTTTACGAGACTTCGCAAGCATTCCGCCATTTTAGGGAATTGGGTCAATCCATTCAGCTTTATCAGGATCATCCTTATTTTAAATTGATTCAATTTCAATACAACACTTTGCTTTCTCATTTGATCGTGGCTTTTGTGGCGGCTCTCATTGCTATTAGTTTTGCAACTTTGTTCATTTCTCATCGAATGGCGGGGCCTATTGTCAGGCTCAGGGGTTATTTTAGGGAAATTGAGAAATCGAAAGTCGTATCCATTCCTTTAAAATTTAGGGAGGGTGATTTCTTCGAAGATTTGCCTGCCTGTGTGAATGAGGCGCTCCAGGCGCTCACCTCTGAATCAAAAAAAATTAATCAAGATTCCACTCAAAGTAGCTAGGATTTGTGGGGAGTTCGAGGGTGAACTCAGAGCCCTGTCCGAGAGAAGTTTGGACGCTTATCTTGCCGCGGAAGGCCTCTACGATTTGCTTCGAGATCCAAAGTCCAAGCCCTAAGCCCTTGTAATTGGGATTTGAGGTGGCTCTTTCGAAGCGGCCAAAAATTCGAGAAATATTGTCGTCCTCGATTCCGATGCCTTGGTCCTTGACGGCAAGAAAGGCACTTTCATTTTGGGACCAGACCTTCATTTCAACAGGCTTGGAGCCTCCATACTTCAATGCGTTGCTCAGAAGGTTGGTGATAACTTGGTTCAGTCGGATCGAGTCCCAATGCCCAGTAACATCAGGTTTAACCGTGAGGTTTAATGTCCGGCCAGCGACTGCGAATTCAGGTTGAAATAGTTCTGCAGCTTGAGTGGCTATTCTTGATAAGTTGAGTTCTTCGACTTTGAGTTTCAACTTCCTCTCTCGGATTCGAGAAACATCTAGCAGATTGTCAATCAGTTGATTGATACGTTTTACCTGTTGCAGAGTGAGTTCGAGTTTAGGGACAATTTTATTTCTAGGTAAATCTCCTGGATTGGTCCGACTCAGTTTAAGTAAGAGTTCGACTTGAAGATGGAGTGCCGTAAGTGGATTTTTGAGTTCATGGGATGCTGTTGATAAAAAGTCATCCCTGGAACGGAGTGCCTTTCGGAGCTCTTCATTGAGGCGTCTTGTGTCGGATGCTTTTTTGAGAATCAAGCCTAAAACAACCGTCTTTAGGGTAAGAGCTGACTCGATTTGCCACGGTTTCCAGGGGTGGGAATGAAGTTGAACCGTTTCTTTCCAGACCGCAAAGGAAGTCCTCGGTGAAAGTGAGGGGGGGGTCTGTTCCGGTTCATTCGGGTGAGAAGGTA
The DNA here is from genome assembly GCA_031386075.1 of Oligoflexia bacterium. Taxonomy (GTDB): domain Bacteria; phylum Bdellovibrionota; class UBA1018; order UBA1018; family UBA1018; genus CAIYTD01. The sequence continues at coordinate 15,345 of JANNCA010000054.1, read as the reverse complement.
GATTTGGGTTTCCTCCCCATCGAACGACCTGAAGTATTTCTGGTCGAAACCAAATGAGGGTTTCAAGAGTTGTTTTTGAAAATGAAATGGCTAAGATTCCGCTTGCCACGTCTTTAAAGAGTTCCGCCTTTGGATAGTATTTTGATAAACAATTTGTCTGAAATACAGGTTGATCGTTTAGGCGGTCTTGAAGCCATCCAAGAAGACCTTTGACTTGTTCTAGGTCGGGCGTCTTTCCAATGAGGTAAATTTCGTTTTCGTAAAATGCCACAGCCCCACCTGCTTGAGTGAGGTTCATGAGTGAACTTTCTTCTTTGAGGAGGGCATGAGGAAAATGAGCTTCTACTGTCAGGGATGAAAGGAGTTGATTCTCGGCGATTTTCGCAGTCAGAGGGAGGCTATTTTCTTCGATCTGGATTCTCTCTGAAAGTCTCCAAGAAATCATTTGGCCTAAAAGAGTGCACTGAGAACGAACTTCATGGGAGATCCATTTTTTGCCTTTATAGTGGTGGCAAATGATCATTCCCCAGAGTTTTCCGTTCTTGAGGAGTGAAATTGCAAGAGACGCCTTGACTCCCATGTTGGAGAGGTACTCACAGTGAGTGGGCGATACGCTCCTTAACAGGGAATAGGTCAGGTCCAAGGGGGTTTTGAAGAGTCCGTTTTCATTCGATAAGAGTGGAGAGGGTTGATAGCTGACATCGGGAATGAGTCTGAGGGTATTTTTTTCATAAAGAGTTCTAGCCTGCTGAGGAACGTCTGAAGCGGGGTAGTGAAGTCCTAGCCAGGGTTCAAGCTGGGTTTCTTTTACTTCGGCAATCACCTCTCCGTCGCCCTCTTCATGAAAACGGTAGGTCATCACTCGATCGAAACCAGTCAATTGTTTGACCTCACCCGAGAGAGTTTCAAAAATCTCAGGTGCATCGATTAAATTTTGAAACCGAGAGAGAGATTGAGCTGCTAAGGTCGCAAATCTAAGATCCTGGGGGTGATCACTCTCATGGGTTTTTTCGAGTTCCAAGACGAGGAGTTTTTGAGAGCGATGAAGAACGCCACTCCATTTCAGGTGTTGACCTCCTATTCGGGTAGTGATTTTCATTGGATTGAGTCGAATAAACGACGAAAGTTGTAAGTTCTCCACTGAAAAGAAAGCCATGCTTTCTTTTGTTAATATTTCTCTGAGGTTTAATTGGAGGGCTTTGTCGGGAGAAATGCTTAGCAATTCTTTTGTATTGGCACTGATTTGTAGGATCGTGAGGTCAGGTTCCTTGAGTACAAAGAGGAGGCCATGGGGTTGAATGCTACCTGGAATATGAATGGGCTCACGATCGCAATTTTTAAGGGTGGCTTCTCCAAAGTTTGGCGTGGATGAGGAGCTTGAAGAAGAGGTTGGATCTACGGTGGATTTCATAATATAAATTGATTTTAAAAATCCTTAAATTCTTAGCATTCAAAAGACTAAAATAACAGAAAATTGCATTCTATTGAGTCAACTGAAATTAGAAATCATCTATTTTATGGAAACATCGCAGTTTAAAGCGATAGAATATTGCATAATGAAATATTCTATCGCTTTAATTCTTAAAAAAGTGATTGAAAAATCCAGGATAGGAGATGTCCACGCATTCTGCGTCGAGAATTTCTGTAGGACCCCGAGCTCGGAGCGCAGCTATTGCAAACGCCATCGCAATTCGGTGGTCGCCAAAGGATTCGAGTTGTGCACCTGTGAGAGGTTGTGGGCCGAGAATAGATAAGCCATCAGGAAAGGTTTCTAGCTGAGCCCCCATCGCCCGTAGGTTTTTAGCAATTGCAGCAATTCGATCGGTTTCTTTGGTTCGGAGTTCTTCGGCCCCTCGAATTCGGGTGGTTCCATGAGCAAAGGTGGCCAAGACCGCCATGAGCGGGAGCTCGTCGATGAGCGATGGAATTTCGTCGGGTTCGATATCGGTGGCCTTCAACTGGCTGTATTCGACTCGGAGACGGCCTTTGGGTTCCGGAAGTGGAGTGGTTACTTCAGTTTGAATGGTGGCTCCCATCCTGTGTAAAACGTTCAAAATTCCGGTTCGGGTAGGATTCAGTGAGATGTTTTCTAATTCGAGAACTGAATGGGGCACTATGAGAGTGGCTCCGATCCAAAAGGCGGCGCTCGAAAGGTCGGATGGAACTTGAACCGAAGAAGAATGAAGCGTTTGTCCACCCGAGATCGAAAGGAAAGTGTCGGATCGATCGATGTGAACTCCAAAATGGGGTAAAAGCCTTTCAGAATGGTCTCTGCTTTTGATTTTTCCAGATAGGTGAGTGGTTCCGTCGGCATAGAGCCCAGCGAGGAGGAGGGCGCTTTTAAGTTGTGCGCTGGCTACAGGAAGTTCATAGGAAATGGCGTGGAGAGGCTGAGATCCGTGTAGGGTCACGGGTGCAAACTCACCTTGATTGAGGTGGATTTTTGCACCCATTTGAGTCAGGGGCAGAGTCACTCTTCTCATGGGGCGCTGAGATAGAGAGGAGTCTCCTATGAGGGTTGTTTCAAAGGGGGTTCCGGCTAGGATTCCCATCAAGAGCCGAAAGGATGTTCCTGAGTTTCCACAATCTAGATAGGAAGTCGGTGCGTGGAGACCCCGTAGACCTCGACCCAGAACAGTGACACAGTTTCCCTTTCGAGTGATCTGAATTCCTAGTTTTTCCAAACAATTCCAAGTGGATTGAATGTCGCCACTCATGAGAAGGTTAAAGATTTCTGTTTTTCCTTCTGCTAATGCGCCGAATAATAGAGAGCGATGGGAAATTGACTTGTCTCCAGGAAGCGCGGGGGGGCTTTTAAATTGAGTTAAATGAGATACGAACTGAAGTTGAATGTTCATATTTTTACCTCCTACGAGCGGAGAAATACTTCGTATCTGAAAATAACTTGAAGTGAAAGAATCTTCTTTCTCCCTTCAAGATTCGGGTGTACAGCACTTAAGGAAAACGCAATCCTGAGGAGGATTATCATGAGCATCAAGAGCGGAGTTTGTCGCCGCCTAGTTTTAGTTATCGGAATTGCAACACTTATTTCGGTTGCAGGCTGCGGCGGTAACAAAAAGAAGGATGAAGGCGGTGGAGTGCCCACGGCTCCAGCAGCAGATGAAAATATTACCTTAGGGGACTCTGACTCCGGCAAGGCAGGGGGTCTTCAGACGGTTCACTTTCTTTACGATTCATTTACCCTAGATGATGAAGCGAAAGGGGTGCTGAAATCAAATGCATCGGCTCTTAAAGAAAAGGGTCATTTGAAAATTCAAATAGAAGGTCATTGCGATCAACGAGGAGGAATTCAGTATAACATTGCTCTCGGTGAAAAGCGGGCGAATGGCGTTCGAAGGTATTTGGAAGATCAAGGCATTGGCGCAGATCGAATGACGGTCATTAGCTTTGGTAAAGAAAAACCAGTGGATATGGGTACGTCTGATCAAGCTTATAGCAAAAATCGCCGAGCGAATTTTGTAATTACTTCTCACTAGTCCTATGTCATCCTGAAGTGACAAGGGTGACTTAAGGATGGTTCAGGCTAGATGTCTTAGTATTGATTTTTTGGGAGTAAGTCCAGTGAGGATTTGCTCCCTTTTTTGTTTTCAGGTAGTTCAGTTAGTCTCGAGGGCAGGGGTTCTGTGGTTAGTCACCCTCACGGGCTGCACGCTCTTTGCAACTCGGCCCGTTCAAGAGATGTCTTTTACTGCTGCAGCTATTCGTGCAGCTAAGGAAGTTCAATCGGATACTCTCGCCCCGGAGTTTTTTCGTCAATCCAACGAGTGGTTTTTTAAAGCTAAACATGAATACAAATATAAGAACTTTAAGTTGGCACATGACTATGCTGCCAAGGCAAGATTTTTTGCAGAACAAGCTGAATTTGAGTCCTTGCGAAATGGCGGCATTCGATCTGATCAGGCAGGGGTGGATCCACTGGCTAAGGATCCTTTAGCCGGGGCTGGCGGAGTCGGATCAGGGGCGGGGCCGGGTGCTCCTTCCGTCAAAGAAAAACCTTATGTCTATCCGACTCCTACAGGGGTGAGCGTCGATGAATATGATAAACGCAAAACTGCAGAAGAACAGGCTGTTCAGCAGCAGCAGTCTTCGACTCCTAGGACTCCAGCGCCCACTCCTTCCTCTGGAAAGTAGTCCTGTTTTGGGGTGGGGTCAGGGACTGTTGAGTATCCAATCTCAAATTTTTATGAGAGGATGTTGGCAGTTATGAATGTTTCAAAATTTGTTAAATTAAATCCTTTTTATCTGTTTTTTGCCCTCTTTATTTTGAATTTCGGATTGTCAGCCTGTTTGAAGACCCGGGCACAACTGAGGGATGAGTCTTCTTCCGAGCTTTCAACGCCCGTGCCTGCCCATCCTGTTCAGGAGGTCGAGTCGCAGCAACATGGGGGTTATGCAATTGATGAAATGAAGGCTGAGTTTACCCGGCTAGAAGGTCGCCTGGAGGACCTGGAGAGGGCTCAAAAAGAGGCAACATCGAATAAATCGGGATTAGAGACTCGGGTTCATCAGCTTGAACAGGGGCAGCTGGCACTTCAGGAAAATCTCAAGAAATCTCATGAGACTCCTCCTCCTATTTTGGATCCTTCTGAATTGTATAAGAAAGGGCTGAGTCAGTTCAGCGATGAGGAGTATGAGTTAGCTCTTGAGAGTTTTATAGCCTACCTAAAAATACCCCGGGTCAAGAAAGCAGATGAAGCTACCTTTTTAAAAGGGGAATGTTTTTATAATTTAAAGCAATATAAAAAGGCCATTGTCGAATACTCTAAGTTTCCAGAAAAATTCACTCATTCGGTTAGAATGCCTGAAGCGCTGTATAAAATTGGACGATCTTTTGATGCATTAGGAATGCGGGACGATGCAAAAGGATTTTATCAAGAATTAGTTGAAAAATTTCCAAAATCGTCAGAAGCTAAAAAAGTTAGAAAAAAGTTAAAATAGAGAATTCAAGCGAGAGAGCTCTAAAAGGGGCAAGGACTTCAGGGGAGTTATTCAATCTAGGATTCCACTAAAGCCCCACCCATGCTTCCGTTCGCATTCAGGCAGTCACTCGTTCTTGGGCCCCAGTGCAATGTAAAAATTGCCTTCTTCCAGGTGGGGATCCTGATTTGAAGCGGATCGACCGTAAAAGAAGCTTGATCACTTGCCCTGCAGGTGATTTATAGACTCTACCTACTTCTTTTATAAAAACTAATTCTGAGGATTGAGTGGATGTTGGTTTTAGGCATTGAAACCTCGTGTGACGAGTGTAGCGCTTCGGTCGTTCGTTATCAGCCAGAGCATGCGGTTCAAGTACTGAGTGTTGCAACTCATTCGCAGATTAGAATTCACCAGCCTTATGGTGGCGTGGTTCCAGAAATTGCTTCCAGAAATCATCTGGAAACAGTGAATGAGATGATTGATCAGGCCCTTGTGTCGAGCGGGTTAGATTTTTCTCAGCCGAACTCTCCTCTGGATGCTATTGCCGTAACGAATCGCCCCGGACTAGTCGGGGCACTTTTGGTGGGTGTGAGTGCTGCTAAGGCAATGGCTTATGCTCTAGGGAAACCCTTGGTACCGGTTCATCATTTGGAAGGTCATGCTGCTAGCATTTATTTAGATGAGAGAGAGAAGCATCCACGCCAAGTCATTGAGTTGCCGCTCCTTTTGGCGATCGTCTCGGGTGGGCACACAAATCTTTATTGTGTTGAGGAGCCTCCGGAGCGATGGTCTTCTGACTTTTTGAAGCGGTCATTGGTCGGGCGTTCTCGGGATGATGCAGCAGGAGAGGCCTTTGACAAATCGGCTAAAATATTAGGATTTCCCTATCCAGGGGGAGTATGGATTGACCGGATGGCTGCAAAAGGGAATGCACAGGCATTTTCCCTGCCTCGAGCGCTTCCGCAAAAAGCCACATTTGATTTTTCGTTTAGTGGGCTGAAAACGGCCGTATCTTTATTGGCTGAAAAATTGCGGCAAGAGGGAAGTCTCGAGACACGAATGTCGGATGTTTGTGCGTCTCTTCAGGAGGCCATTGTGGATGCCCTGATGATGAAGATGAAGCTCGCAATTCGGGAGCACCGATGCAGAAGCTTATCTGTAGTAGGTGGAGTGGCTGCCAATAGCCGACTGAGATTTCGACTCGAAAATGAGTGGAAGGAGATGGGGTTGAGCTGCAACCCGTTTTTTCCAAATTTGAAGTATTGTACGGATAATGCCGCAATGATTGCTGCGGCGGGTGCTTTTCGAATGGCACAGGGCAAGTGTTTGAGGGGGGAAGAATTTTTGACTCTCAACGCAATCGCAAACCCAAAGGAATAAACGTGGCTACTCAAGGCAAGCGCAGAGCGCTTGGACAGCATTTTTTAAAAGACACTGCAGTGGTGCAACAAATCGTAGATAGGACGTTTGAAGAAGCCAATCGTTACGAATGTGACGAGATTCTTGAAATTGGTCCAGGCAAAGGCGCTCTGACCTTGCCCCTGATTGACCAGTTACGTAAAAGCTCGACACGATTGAAGAGCCTAAGATTGGTCGAGAAGGACCGGGCTTTGGCGGATTTTTGGAAACAAAAGCAAGATTCCTCCTTAGAGGTTTTGGAAGGGGATTTTCTAGCGCTTCCAGAAGAGCTTTGGCTACCCAATCGACCTTTAGTCGTGGTCTCCAATCTGCCCTATTCGGCAGGCACGGCTATACTGAATCGACTCGTTCGCTACAAAAGCTCGATTCCAGTGATGGTCCTGATGTTTCAGGCTGAAGTGGCTCGACGGCTCAGAGCTGTTCCTTCGACTCCGGCGAGAGGAAGTTTGTCACTTTGGATTCAAAACTGTTGGGATGTAGAGAAATTTTTAGGGGTGCCCCCCAAAGCTTTCTCGCCTCCCCCTCAGGTCGATTCAGAAGTCGTCGTACTCACCCGAAGAAGTGCTCCTCAAGTTCCCGGAACTCAGGATCCTGAAGGCGAGGCGTTGTGGGAGGCGCTCTTGAAACTTTGCTTTTCACAGAGAAGGAAAATGCTGCGGTCACTCCTACATTCTCGGCACCCCTGGCAAAACGCCTTGGAGCTATCGTGCGTCAATGGTACAAAGCGGGCTGAAGCACTGAATTGGCAGGAGTGGTGTCAACTCTTTCAGGCCGTGAGCGAGATTTCACGGCTTTAAAAAAGCCAGCGCAACGTGAAATAAAAGTGCTTGGATCGAAGGGGAATGTGAGTGATTTAGACAAGTTCAAGCGAGTTGCTTTGAGTTGGCCTTTGCTGCTAGGAATTTTTTTTTCCACTTTTGGACATGCGAATGTAGGGGAGTTTGTAGGATTTGGGTCTAGAGTTGCTGGTTTGGCGGGGGCTGGAGTTGCTGGAAATGCAGGTGCTTTTTCCGCTTATCATAACCCGGCAGAGCTGGGGGTCGAGACTGATCAGCGACTGCTTTTTTCGTGGGGTTTCGTTTTTGTGCAGCCGACCTTTCGCCCAATCACAAACGTAGTGACTCAAAATTTATTTAATTCCGATGGAGTCAATCAAGGGAATGTGGATACCAGTTACCGAAGTACTCTCGGGCAGGAAATTGGAATTTCTTATCGATTGATTCCAGATTTTTATAATTTCACCTTTGGTCTCGTGACTTTTCTCCCCCTGGATGCGGTTGCATTTATGGACACAGGAGAAGCCTATATTCCTGAATATTTCATGTACCGCGCCAGGACCCAACGCCCTCAAGTTGAAGCGGCTATGGGAATGGATTTGGGAAAAGGGTTTCATCTGGGAGGTGGATTGCATTTTGGTTTTTCGCTCACCGGTAATGCTTCGGCCTTTATTAATACCCAATCTGGAACGGCTTCTTCCATGAGGTTTGCAACGAGCTTGAAGCCAAAAGCTGCTCCCTATTTCGGACTTCTTTATGCTTCACCCGAACATTCAGATAGCTTTGGAATGGGGCTGGTTTTTCGGTTACCTGTGGCCTCGGATAATACTATGGTTCTGAACTCTGCTGCTCGGGTCTTCGGAGATTTTGCGGCAGTCGACTTTAACTTTACGGCGCTGTCGACTTTGTTTTATGACCCTATGGCGCTTGAGCTAGGAGGAGCTTGGAAGCATTCCTCATGGGGTAAGGCATATGCTCAAGTTGACTATCAGGTATGGAGTGCGTTTACTCCCCCTGCAATGCTCATTCAGCAACCTCAAACGACGAACTGTAAAGATAACTCCGCTACCCATCCTTGCAATACGGTCAAAATATCTGCAGGAAGGATTCCGCAATACCGTTATTACGATGTTGTCGTTCCTCGTTTTGGGGAGGAGATTGCCCTCAGCGATGGAGCTATCTTTCGAATGGGATACGCCTATCGGTCCAGTATTTTTGGTGGTGAGGTTTCCAACGGAGAGGGTAACTATTTGGACCCGGCAAAACATATGTTTAACTTAGGTTTAGGTTTGAAATTTAACCATTTCCTAGCTTTTGCAATTCAAAATTATCTTGATTTTCATTTTTCTTATCAATATTTGGTACTCCAGCATATTGTGAAAACTCCAGGTAATGAAACCGGAAATATGAGCGACTCAAAAATAGGGTCTCCTGGATATGACGCAGGTGGAAGTCTATTGGGGGGTGGAGTCTCATTATCCTTGGCGTTTTAAAGCCTAGGGGGTTGTCCCCAAAAGGAAGTCTTGAACTCTAAATTTTATGAATTCAAATAAAGATCCTGGAGAAAAACTGATTGCCTCGAATCCTTCAGCCAGAGTTCACTACTTTATTGAGGAAGTGGTTGAGGCTGGATTAGTCTTGAAGGGAACTGAGGTGAAGAGTTTGAGAAGCCAAGCTCCTAACTTACGGGATGCCTTTGTGGAGATTCGAACTTTCCGAGGTGGTTTTGAAGCTTGGTTAGTGAATACCCATGTCGGTCATTATACTCATGGTAACATTTGGAATCATGATCCGACGCGTCGAAGAAAATTACTCCTCCATCAACATCAGCTCCAAAGACTTCATGGCGCAATGATTCAAAAAGGGATGACGATCATTCCATTGAGGATGTACTTCAAAAAAGGACTTGCTAAAGTTGAGTTAGGTGTCGGAAAAGGTAAAAAAAATTACGATAAGCGAGAAACCTTAAAGAAGAAAGCCATTGAGCGTGAGATGGAAATCGAAAAAAAGAGAGAATGATTGACTAAATTTGTTTACGACGCATTAGTTGATTGAATTAGTCTGAAAATAAAAGCTGAAATCTTGACGGGTTAACTGTTGCCCTAACTGTAATTCTATTTAATACATGGAAAGCTTCCATGGCTAGTAAAGATGTGATATTTATCTTGTGTTTAAATAATTAAATTATCCAAGACATCAAGTTTGGAGTGTTAATCGAGTGATCCAGGTGTTCCTTTTGAGGTAGGTACTCCAGAAAATGTTTTGGAGTGCTAAAGATTTGGATCTTCCACTCCAAAATATTTTCTGGAGTACTATATGAGTAAATATTTTTTCATTTGGATTATCATTGCAGTTTTCTTTTTGGCAGCTGAGATTGCTCACGGATCTAGGTATTTTGTGTTTTTTTCAATTGCTTCAGTTTTGGTTGCGCTATGTACTCTTGCCGGTCTCGCGCAAGTGGATTTGCAGGTGCTCGCTTTCTTTTCCCTGGGGGCGATCAGTGTTGTACTTTTTCGAAGAAAACTACAGACCTCATTATTTCATATGAATCACGAACAAGTTCCGGGAGATTTGTAAAGTTCTGGCAAAGTCACGGAGGAAAGCGTTATAACATTATTTTCTGGAGACCTGGCAAATGGCATACATCCTTAGAAAAACAATCACAGAGACTTTTCTCGCTAGAGCTCAGTCCACCCCTGCGGTGGTTGGGTATCAGTTTAAACCTACCTATGAAGATATGGGAGAAAAGGGTAAGTGGAGGGAGTTTTCGTTTAAGGAGTTTTACCAGGAGTGCCGGCTGGTTTCCTTTGGTTTGATGGGCTTAGGGACTCAGCCAGGCGACAAAATAGTGATTCTTTCTAATACCCGAATTGAGTGGTCTTTGAGCGATATGGCCATCATGGGAGCCAAGGGTGTTACGGTCCCAGTCTATGCCTCGAACACTGCCGAAGATGTGGTTTTTATCATCCAGCACTCTGAGGCCAAAATTGTTATTTTAGAGGACGGTAAGCAGCTCCAAAAGCTCTTGGATAAGCAGATTGAATCGCCTGGTTGTCTTCCTTTGCTTCAGAAGGTAGTCGTATTCGAGCCCGCGGCAATGAGACTTGCTGCCCACTATTTGGAAGGGACTAAAAATGTCCTGACTTTCCAAGCGCTCAAGGAATTGGGCCGGCGAGAGGAAGCCAAGGAGCCCAATCGATTTGATCAAAACTTGAGTTCAGCTCAGCCCGAAGATTTGATGACGATTTGCTATACGTCTGGCACGACTGGGGTTCCTAAAGGAGTCATGATCACTCATGATAACATTATGAGTGTCCTTGAAGATTGTGTTTCTCTTCTTGGCCCACTTCTTAAGCCAGAAGAAGAGGTCATTCTCTCTTTCCTTCCTTTTTCTCACGTGATTGGGAAAGTGGAGTCTTTGGCAGTTCAAACATTTGGATGGCGCCAAGCTTTTGCTGAGAGCTTAGATCAGTTGATGGAAAATATTGCAGAGGTTCAGCCGACCGTCCTATTTAGTGTCCCTCGAATTTTTGAGAAGGTTTATAATCGGATTCTAGAATCGATCGATGCAGGTTCACCTATCAATAAAGTGCTTTTTGAGACGGCCCTAGGGGTAGGTCGAAAGTATTACGAAGCGGTCTGGGCTAAGCAGAGGCCGAGTTGGAAGGATGCACTCGAGTACCAAATTGCCAAGCAAATCATCTTTAGGAAAGTAGCTCAAAAATTCGGAGGCCGGCTTCGTTTTTCTCTTTGTGGGGGGGCTCCTCTGCCTCAAGAGATTGGGGAGTTCTTTCATATTTTAGGCATTTGCATTCTCGAAGGTTATGGTCTTACGGAGACATCTGCTCCGGTGACCTTGAATACTCCTCAAGATGTACGCTTTGGAGTGGTTGGGCGCCCACTTCCTGAGGTCACTATCAAGATTGCTGATGATGGTGAAATTCTGGTGAAATCCCGAAAGATCTTTAAAGCCTATTTCAAGATGGAAGAGGAGACAGCGCATGTTCTACAAGGCGGCTGGTTTCATACTGGAGATATTGGGCTGATTGATGCGGATGGATTTCTTCATATTACTGATCGGAAAAAAGACTTAATCATTACGAGTGGCGGGAAGAATATCGCTCCACAGAAGATTGAAAATATAGCTAAAACCCAAAAATTGATGAGCCAGTTTGTGGTCCATGGCGATCGGCGGCATTATCTGACCGCACTCGTGACTTTGAATCGAGATCAAATGATTCGCTATGCTCACGAAAACAGAATTTTATTTAGTGAATACTCAGAGCTCATTAAGAACCCAAAGATATTGGCCCTCACCCAAAAGGCGATTGACGAAATTAATAGGCAGCTAGCTAGCTATGAAACGATTAAAAAATTTGTGATTCTGCCTGAGGAATTTACGGTTGAAGGGGGAGAGCTTACGCCTTCTCTGAAGGTTCGCCGAAGTTTTCTCAATAAACGCTACAAGTCAGAGCTGGATAGCATGTATGGAGACTCTCATCGGGTCCCACTTGACTCAGCACGAGATATTGGATAGTGAAGTACCTGCTCTGTTCATTGCAGACTATTCGTAGTAGGAAACTACCTGAAAGCTAGGAGTGTCTATGGCTCGCGTAACAATCGAGGATTGCCTCAAAAATGTCGATAATATGTATGAATTGGTTCATCTGGCAACCAAGCGAGCGAGACAGCTTTATAAAGGATCCGAACCTTTGGTAAAAAGCAAAAACAGAATCATTGTGACCGCACTGCGAGAAATCGCGGCGGGTCGAGTTCTGTCGACTCTTGAACCGAATCGTGAGCCTAACGACGATTTGTCGCCGATGTCTAATTAACAGGTCGAGAAATGCTCTTTTGATTAGGTACCTCGTCAACTACTGAGAATTGTACCGCAATTTAAGAATTGGTTTTTTGTTGACCACAGAAACTTCTACCCAACTGGCTTTTTTGAAGTCAGCTCTTGCCCCTACTAAAAGCTTCAAGGCAAATGATAGCCAGTCACCGTGTGAGCAAATGAGAGTAGATTCAGAAGGATGGCTGTAACAAGACTTAAGGACTTCAGTGATTCTTTTTTTAAACTGGAGTGAGTCTTCGTTGGGTTGCTGTTCGAAAAGGCGTGGGTCTGTCTCTATCGTTCGGTTGGATTTTTTTAGAAATGGCTTCAACGTTTCTACACATCTTACTTTAGGGCTCGACAGAAGCCTGAAATTTTCAAGCTGAAAAGTACTGGAGAGTTGACGACATAGCCCTAGGGCTTGATTCTTTCCTTGAGGGCTGAGGCTATTGTCCTCTTGAGATAGAGTCGTATCGCGATGGGCATGCCGAATGAGGATTAAAACCTTCTTAGGCGAATTCATTGGAAAGGGAGCTCCGAGTTTTTTTCCTTAGGATTTGAGGTGAGGGTTGAGTCAGAATGAGAGAGGTCGATAGACCCGCTTTGGGCATCAAAGCAAGGTTGAAAACTTCTTCTACGTGATTCACGTAATGAATGACCAATCCCTTTAAGGCGTATTCAGGGACATCGACGAGATCCTTTTCATTCAGTTTCGGTAAAATGAGAGAATGTATTCCTGCTCGGCGGGCGGCTAGGATTTTTTCCTTGATTCCACCCACGGGCAAGACTTTTCCAATCAGAGAAAGTTCTCCAGTCATTGCCATTTTTTGTTTGGCTCGACGTCCAGAAAGGAGCGAGAAGAGAGCTGTCGCCATCGTAATTCCAGCGGAGGGACCGTCTTTTGGGATTCCGCCTGCTGGAATATGGAGGTGAAGGTCATGGTCCTTGAAAAACGGACGATCTCGGATGCCTTCCATGACACTTTTCTTTTTTACGTAGCTCCATGCCAGGGCAGCACTCTCAGTCATGGTCTCCCCCATCTTACCCGTTAGCTTAAGATTTCCACTTCCAGGGATTTCGATGGCTTCAATGAAGAGGATATCTCCTCCTGCAGCAGTCCATGCTAGGCCTACGACAATTCCTGGACATATAATGCGCTCGGCGATTTCATTGTAAAAAATCTTTGGACCTAACCAACTCACCAAGTCGTGCTCTTTGACGACGATGGGGCGGTTTCCCAGAGTAGCGGGTGGAGTCTTCCCTCGAGATTGGGCTTTAGAAACGATTTGTTTTGCAGACTTCCTTGCGATGCGATTGATGAGTTTCTGAAGTGAGCGTAATCCGGGTTCACGGGCGTAATCCGTCATCATCTTTCTGAGAGCGGTCCGCTCAATTTTCAGCTGTTTCGACGAGAGGCCGTTCGCTTCAAGTTCCTTGGGAATGACGTATCGGGTCGCAATGTCTTCTTTTTCTTCAAGAGTGTATCCAGGAAGTTCGATGACTTCCATTCGATCGAGTAAAGGGCCTGGAATGGACGAGGTTGTGTTCGCAGTAGTAATGAATAAAACCCTGGATAAATCGAAAGGGATATCTAAGTAGTGGTCCAAAAACGAATTGTTTTGTTCGGGGTCTAATACCTCAAGGAGTGCACTGGCAGGGTCACCTTGGAAGCTTTGTCCGAGCTTGTCGATTTCATCCAGCATCAGTACCGCATTTTTAGTTCCGGCACGCTTAATCCCTTGAATGACCTTGCCAGGCATAGCGCCAACGTAAGTGCGGCGATGGCCTTTGATTTCTGCCTCGTCTTTCATTCCTCCTAAAGAGAAACGGAAGAAGGTTCTTTCGAGAGCTTGAGCAATCGACTTCCCGATGGATGTTTTGCCGACTCCTGGGGGTCCGACCAAGCAAATAATGGAGCCTTTGGGGTCCGCCTTGAGTTTTCGAACGGCGAGAAATTCAAGGATTCTTTCTTTAACCTTTTCGAGTCCATAATGGGCTGAATCTAAGATTTCTTGGGCATGGACGAGATTTAGGTTGTCGATCGACTCTTTGCTCCAGGGCAAGGAGCAAAGAGTTTCCAGATAGTTTCTGGAAATATTGAATTCGGGTGAATTCTCCGAAAGGCTTTCAAACTTTTCAAGCTCTTCTAAAGCAGTTTTTTTCACCTCTTCTGACATTCCCGCTGCTTCAATTCGATCTCGAAAGTTTCGGAAAGATTTGTCTTTTCCGTCGACTTCTACGCCGAGTTCGCGCCGGATCGATTTGAGTTGTTCCTTGAGGAAGAATTCCCTCTGAAGGTGGGTGAGCTTCGTATTGACGTCTTCGTTGATTTTTCTCTGGAGGTCCGCTACATCCTGTTCGCGGCGCAAATGAACTAAAAGTTTTTCAAATCTAGATTTTACAGCCAGAGTTTCTAGGTAGTCTTGAGCATCCAGTTTAGGGAGGGTCAAGGCAAACGCAACCAGGTCGGCCACTGTGCCGGGGCCTGGAGCATTGATCATAGCGAGTCTCATTTCATCGGTAAAGAAAGGGTTGACCTCGGAAAGCTTCTTGACGTGGCCTATCACCGATCGGGTCAAGGCATCCATTTCAGTTGATTTTTCAGAGACTTCGTCTACGTACTCTGTTTCGACTACAATATAAGGCTGGTCTGATAGGATTTTGCGACTTCGAAAACGTTTCATGCTGTGGATCAATAAATTGACGGATCCATCTGGCATTTTGAGCCTTTTAATGATTTTTACGGCCACTCCAAAGTCGTAAAGATCCTTGGGTCCGGTACTGTCCTTCACCTCGCCTTCGCGAGTGACAAGAAGCCCGATCATTCTCTGTCGGTTGATGGATTCCTCAATCATGGAAACAAACCGTGGAAGAGTAATGAGGAGCGGTGCAAGAAGCGTTGGAAAAACGATCGGACTATTGATGGGTAAGATAAATAAATTGGGAGGCAAAATTTGATCGGGGGGGATCAGGCTGTTTTGCTTCGCCGGGAGTTGCCCTTGCGGCTCGGGGGCGGGGGCCTCACCTGCTGGGGGTACAGGCGCTTCTTTATCTTTTACATCTGCCATATGACCTGCCTCATTTGTTTAATAAAATGGGCACGAATCAGATTTTGGCAAGCTTAAAACGAGTATCTAGAATTATTGAGTCAGGTCAGTTTTGTCTGTGCTGAATATCTACAATCACTCGGACTGGGTTGGATAATTCAAATACCTCGACCGGGGAATCCGACTTGAGTTCCAAAACAAACATCCACCGATCGTCTTCTAGCCGGGGTAGGAGAGCAATCGTTTGAATTACAGAGCTTTTCTTGAAGGCATTGAGGATTTTCTTTGGATTCAAGTTGAGCTGAGGATTTCCCCAAATGGTAAAGATGAG
>JANNCA010000052.1:0-5570 GCA_031386075.1 Oligoflexia bacterium | reverse complement strand
CAGGGATTTTTTTTGTTGAGATAAAGTCTGGATAAATAGGCTTTTGTAACTTTTTCATGGGGAAGTTTGAGAACTTTGGCTATTTGGCAAATGAAACCTCGAATGTAGACTGGGGCAGGTAATTTTTCATAGTTTTCATTCTCAATAGCCAGAATATAGGTTTTTGTCACTTTTGTAATTCCTGCCATTTCTTCGAGCGAAATACTATAGGCTTCTCTTAATTTTTTTATAAAGGGTCCTCGCCACTCGGTTTCGATTTCAACTGATTGTAACAGGATCGAATCTAAGAGTGGCATGGGACTACGGGTTTCCCGGAACTCCGGGAAAGATTTAGAGGGTTTCTGGGGTGCTAAAAATGCCTTGGGAGTGCTCAAGGGAGGTGGCGAAGTCGAAGAGATTGTGGGAGGATTGGGGTGTGGTTTTATCTGAGTGAAGTCAGTGCTTGGAGGAATGAGGAGGCTGTCGCTATCGGGAAGAATTTCCATCGGGGGAACTCGGTCAATCGACGTGATTTGAGTGATCGGAGAAGGGGCAGTCTGAGGCTTAAGAAAACCATGGCTCAAATCGTATTGATGTTTACGCTCAAAGTGAGAGAGGGCCTGATAGGCCTCTTCAATTTTATTTAATGCTTCTGTAAGCTCTTCTGGGTTGAGCATTGTGTAGAGTGCAATGTTGCCACTTTTAAAGGTGGCTTTGATCTTGTGATAAGCCTCTTGAATAGCCTCTCGAGAAGCCGTAGGGCTAATATCTAAAATATCATAGTAGGTGAGATCTTCGTTAAGTATCATTTAATAAAATTTAATAAAATCTAAAAAATTATGAGCAACTAAAATTCAAAAAACAGCTTCCTTTTGGTTACCATGTCGCTTAATGATGTTTTGGACAATTTGTTCTATATTTGACGCTATTTTGGAGTTTGGAAATTCAAGCATAAGTGGCCGTTTTCTTCTGACCGCCTGCCAAACTGAACTGTCGTAATCGAGGTGCCCAATGTAATCCATTTCGATTCCAAAATATTTTTTACAAACTGTTTTTATCGAAGCGCCAATATCAATGTCTGTTTGAGTCCGAGTCTGGTTGATTACTAAACTGGGGTTAAATTTAGAGATTTCTACCTTGAGCTTCATTCCAGACTCTGGATTTATTCTGTTGGCTTCTCTGAAAAGATCAGCCGGAGACCTAATCCCAATTGAATTCTTAGGATCCATGGCCATCTCGATGAGGGGGCGAAGTTCTTCGAGTGACTTGCAGTGGGATAAATAGCGAAAATAAGTGCTTTTAATAAAACGATAACTATTTTCTATCGAAGTGGGTTCTGGGAGTAAGGCGATTAAACCGACATCGCTAGAAAGGAAAAAATCCAAAGTGTTAAATCCAGTGCCTGCACCTAGGTCAAAAATAATATAGTCAGCATCGAGCGTTCGGATGCTTGCCAAAAGCTCTAATTTTTGGGAGGTTCGGAGGTTTGTGATTCCAATAGAGTCTTGGGCCCCGCTGATAATGTGAAGATGGGGGATCCCGCTGGGTACCACGCAATCACTCAGGGTTGGAGCTCTGTGAGTAAAGTAATCGCTCAGGGTTTGTTTGGGTAGATCTACTCCTAATGTCGTGTGGAGATTGGCTCCACCTAAATCTAGGTCGATCGCTATGACTTTATAGCCTAATCTTGAAACCGCAATCGCTAGACTCGAGGCTAAGAGGCTCTTGCCTACGCCTCCTTTTCCTCCGCCCACAGCCCAAATTTGTTTTAGACGATTCGCGGAGCTACTGCTAGAGCTATTATTAATTGATACGCTCTCCTCGGCCAGTGGATTAGCGTCAAGCAAGCACTTGACGGTTCCTTCCATTGAATTACCCTTCTTAGTTTTTTTGGCTTTGGCCTGATAAGATTATCAAACCCCTTTCATTAAGGATGAACGAGATGAAAATAGTGTCAAGCTTAAATCAAAAATAAGTGGGTGTGCGAAATTAACTACGCAGTTCGACCCTCGAATGCGTAAAAATTTACTCGCTTTTAAGGAGGAGGGGCTTGGTTTTACGCTAAGCGTTGCTGATCGCAACGTGAAGTCCTTGAAATCATTCATGAAAATTTAACAAAAAAACTTCAATAAATAGTTAATTAGTCAACTTATATGGCACTTAGGTTGCTTATGTATCATTTAAGTTACTGTAAGTGACAGTTTCGACATGGG
The DNA here is from genome assembly GCA_031386075.1 of Oligoflexia bacterium. GTDB lineage: Bacteria > Bdellovibrionota > UBA1018 > UBA1018 > UBA1018 > CAIYTD01. Next base: position 3,378 of record JANNCA010000052.1, on the reverse strand, counting down.
AGTGTTGCGAAAACTCTACGATCTTCATATTATTTTTAGTAAAGAATTGAGAAAAAGAATTGAGAAGCAGTGTTGAGAAAGGTTTGAGAAGGATATGAAACGAGGTGCAGATGCAAAAACAGCGAACGTCTTTGCTGACTTGTCCCTACGACTTCACTTTAGGAGCGATCTTCACCTGCTACGTAAGATGTTCCATATAGTTTTTGGTCTAGTGATTGTTTATTGTTATTTAGCTGGAACTACACGGGGTACTGCTGTTTCGATTTTAGGTTCTGTTTTGGGGTTGGATTTGCTGATAGAAGCTTCACGACTTCGGAGACCCTCCTTGAATGAAAAGCTATTAAAATTCTGGGGCCCATTTTTACGAACTCATGAAGTCTCTCGTATGAGTACTTTACCTCATTATGTGTCAGCTTCGATTATTTCTATTGGGCTTTTTCCGAAACCAGTAGCCATCCTTTCGTTATTGTATCTGGCTTGCGGCGATCCAATTGCTTCCTTGGTAGGTATTCTTTACGGTCACAAAGGGATGCGGTTTTCGAGTGGGAAAACCCTGATTGGAACGGCGGCTGGGGTTTTTGTATGTATTTTATTGACCTTTTTCTATCTAAAAACCCTTTCAATCACTTCGGACGGAGTCATTTTATGGGTATCTTTGATTGGCGGATTGGCCGGTGGAATGACTGAGCTTCTGCCCTTTGACGTGGATGATAATTTTAGCATCCCCGTTATTTCTGGATTTGTGGTTTGGTTAGCTTTTATGTTATTCGGTTTGTAAATAAAACAGTCTTATTCCACAATTTTGGTATGGTGGTTGCTCCTCCCATAGCGGCTATGGGTTTGGACATGAAGTCTATCAAAACAAGTAGCGTGCTATTTTTTTTCCTTGGGGGCTTAGGGGAAGTCACTTGTTTGGCCCAAATAGTTGATTTTAAGCCCAAATGGAGTGGAATGAGCACCATAGAGCTCAATTCAAATCAATCTTATTTGGCTGACACTTTTTTAAAAACCCAATTGAATAATGATGTTTTAGATTACTCGCAAACCCTCGACCTCCGGCAGCGTTTTGAAGACTTAAATAGAGATTATGAAATGCGTCAAAAATTCGGTCTAGTTTGTCATGAACTAGAAATAAATCATACGGGGCAAGTTTCAGACTTTTCAAAAAAAGTAGCTCAGCAGGTTAAAAGTCGTCAAATGATCATCGAAAAGAAGAAGTTCATGCCTTTTGTCGATAGTCTTAGAAAAACTGAGATCCTTCGAGCAGTTGAAAAACCGGCTGGTTTCTTAGTGGGTGCGGTAGCAATCTACTTTGGAGAGCCAATTCGGGTTCATCTTTCGCAAGAGGTCAAAATTTCTGCAAAAGCCGTAGTGCCCTCCCGTACTGGAAGCTTAGTGGTCAATTCGCCCTATTTAAATGGGGTTCTGGATGTGAGAGCTTCAGCTCCGTTGGGTCGAGATCCGGCCTCAGTTTCGCCCCCAGACGCTATGGGAAGAGGAGATGAACGTTTTCGTGTCGTTTTGAGCCAGGTGTTGCCTTGGATAGGTGTTTCGAGCGGCTGGTCTTATGTAAGTACGTCGAATCTGTTTGGCGCTAGCTTCAATAAGCAAATTACTCCTCATTTGAGCTGTTCATTTGACTATTATTTTCCTTTGGATCCCTTGACGACAGACGTAAAGATTCCAGGAGAAAACGTTAAACTCAGCTACGGTATGAATTTTTAAACAGCTATAGAAATAATGAATTTAAACTCGGTTTTATGATTCAGTGGGGAGTTGATGAAAAAAAAATAAGATCTTAAGTTATGATAAATATTTCATATGGCATCATTTTTATTAACAATTTAGAAGCCGATCAATGCAGTTATTCCTAATAGAAAAAGCGTGTCATTTTGGGTAAACGTTGTGCTGGGGAGAGATTTTGTGCTGTACTCGAAAAACCAGTTTATACCTAGGCGGTCTGGAAAAAAACTGGATGTTTGAATTTTTAAATTATACTCGTAGCCGCTACTGAGTGTAAACAGCGGGGTCGTACCGGGAAAGAGGTAGTGGAAACTCGCAACTAAATCAAACCAAGCCTGTTGATCTAACTCGATTAGGTGTAGGGTCGTCCGGATGGCTACCTGAGAGAGGAGTGGGTCCACGAGAGTGGCTACTGAATCAGACGCTCCCTGTAGAAAGCTCTGAGTATAGAATCCTAAAAGGGGTTGAAATTCAAGTCGATGACTGACGGGAAGCCTCGCTCCTACTAGAAATCGGTGGGCCATAAAGAATTGAGGGGACTGAGTGTCTGCGCTCCCATTGTAGCGGTGATTGACTAATCGATATTCGAAGGTTGGGCCAGTTCCTCCAAAGCTTCGGAATCCACCTAGCTGGAAACCGTAAGAAAAATCAGTTCGGCTGGTCGTTCCTAAGGTGTTGTCGGTCATCCCTAGAGATCCCGCACCTAGAAGTGCTCCAATAAAAAGATGAGTTGGGCTTCGTTTCTCGTCCTTAGCTTGCCAGCGTTCAGTGGGATTGGCGATACAGTTCCAGTTCACATTCAGGTCGACATCTCGACTTGAATTTTTTTCGTCGGGATGAAGCTCTGTTTTTAGGGTTCCATAATGTTGACCATTTTCACAAGCCAGGTTGACCTGGATAAAGAAGGGGTCTTTCTCTAAAGTGTCAGTTGAGACGATAGATTGGGTATTCAGCGTATCGATCATGATTGTATTGACCCAGACATCTTTAAAAAGGTCTCTCAGTCTATAGTTCTTGATGAATTGGTTAGCATCTTCCACTGTCTTAAAATCGCCTACTAAGACTCGATAGAGAGTTTCTTTGTTTTCACTCTGAATTCGTTCTACTTGGATTGTTCCAATTTCTTTCAGGATAGATCTTAGAGTGGCGGCTTTTCTGAGAGTGTTATAAGTTCCAATTTGTATGGTAATTTCTTTGTTTGAGGTCTCTCCCCAAGCTGAAGTATTGAATCCAGGGTAAAAGTGAAGACAAATCATCGAACAAAAAAGTGTTTTGAAACTAAAGTAGAGTAGTTCGTGATGTTTTTTGGAGGAAGAAATTTCCTAGCTCCCTTGAATTAGATATGGTTTATAATATTTATATATTATAAATATAAATATTATAAAAAGATAATCTAATTTATTTTATTTATATTTTTAATGTGACCCAGAGGAGAATTCGTCTCTGCCCTTCTAGCGTCCATAGGTAGCCGTCATTGGGTATTCCAGACGTAGAGATCCAGTCGCCTTTAAGTGCGACGTTCCACACGTCTGCCAAGATCCAGGATACTTGAGGAGAGATCCAAAGGTCAGAGTTTCCTAGACCCACAAACGAGTAGAGTTCGGCTTCAAGTAGGCCCTTCCAGAGTCGTTTGGA
>JANNCA010000036.1:0-3188 GCA_031386075.1 Oligoflexia bacterium | reverse complement strand
TCAAAGCCTTTGATGCCAGTGGGGCACTTTTGTAATTGGTTATGATTAAAAGCACTTTTTTTCTTAGGAATTATAGGCATACATTAATCCTTTTTAAGTTCTGATTTCTAAATGACGTGGCATAAACCGACTAACTTTATAGTAATATTCTAGGGAAGGAAGAAAAAAAATCAATTATACCGAGGTATACCAGGGGGATAGGTTAAATTAGGAAAAATTCAAAAGAAAAAACTTAAGCCGCTGATTCTTTCAGAATAACGCGCGGTCGAAAAAGCACCTAAGTCTTTGAACGGGGAAGGTACGGAAACTCGCTCAATTAACATTTCTTCGACCGCGCAAATTTTAGAATACAGAGACTTTGAAAAACTATACTGGCACTTTTCTCCCAAAAATGAAAGCGACTATCGCTAAACTAAAAATACAAAGTACAGAATTTTAGCATTGCGTCTAAAATGAATCAATAATACTGAGGTATAACCTCGAATGATCTTCAATTCCTGTCTCGAGTTAATTAGGAACTAATCTTTTTAAATACTTTTCATGACCAGGAAGAAGCGGCTGATGGTGAAGCCCTTCTCAGATAGTCCACCCACATCATGAGTTACGCTATCGAATTGGGGAATTTAATATAAATGATGTGGTTGTCCCGCTAGACTTAAAAATTCAAGCAATATGGATTTTAGGAAGTTGTGTGCCAGATCAGTCTGAGTGGTTCATCTTAGGAGATTTCATAATGAAAAAGGCCGCTGTAAGTAACTAAATTTCAGTCATTTACAGCGGCCTAAAAACTCCCCGAGTCACCCCGAAATCCGAGCTTTTCTTATGAGGTCATTTTAGGGCTTTCCAACACCAAAAAAGGAGATCGATGGATAATTATAAACTAAAAGTGCCTCTATTTATTGCCAAGCAATTTGTCAGATTGACCGTTAATGTCGAATATATCTGCCTTACGGCAGGTTAAACGGCGCAGCAATTGAGGTGACAAAGATCTTGATCATGTTCGTATGGCTCGAAATATTTTCTTACCTTTAAATGTCACAGTAGGAATTGACATCTGTTCACCTGAATCTGTCAAACCTCTAGCTTCAATCGAAAAAAGTGTCCCCGGATTCGGCGTTAAAGTCTCAAAACGAATTGCAAAACCTACCCATTGTCCTTTTGGTAATTCAAAATATTGGTCTTTGCTCTGCTCGTCCTTTTCGAACGGCATAAGCTTGCGCCCATTCCATCCCTCCTTAATTATCGTATGCTCCCAGTTAGGATTAGGAGCCGTAAGCTTAAAATTAGGTATTATGTATTTGCTAGCCCGAATATATTCGCCACTCTCCAATTGGAGATAAATTTCTCGAGGATTAAATGCAACGTTTTCTTTATCCGCTCGCATACAAACCTCTACATAAAAATAATCTCCTTCAATCGGAAGATTGTAATAGCCGCCACCATAAAAAGTCTTTTCGGTACTATATAAATAGGCACCTTTGCTATATTTTTGTTCAAACTCTTTGTTTGCTCCTACAAGGGGAATATACGGCCATATTAAGACCCCATCCCTAGAAAATTTAGAATTCTGAGGCATTATGTAAATTCGGCTATTCTTTAACTGAATTTTAACCGCACCATTGGCCCAGTCGCTGTAATGACCTCCACTATCTGCGGATTTACTACGATAAGAATCGGACAGACCAGTACAGCCTGAAATAAATAATAAAAATACAAAACTAAGAAGTAGCCTTATTTTCATTTGTCCTCATGTCTTTAAAATAGAATAAACTAAGCGAAACTAAGCGTTTCTAGCAAACCTCAATAGCTTTAATAAGTTAACGCTAGATGTGTCCCCATAGTAATATCTTTGTACCGGCTGGTCAATTTAATTGTAGGGTTATGGACAGTTCTTGGGGTGGTGATGGCGATACTTTGTTCCCAACTCTCCCCCGCTCGGACGTTCAACTGCTACTGCAGGTTCACTCCCCATAGGGCTTCCGACTTCGCTTCAAAACTTTCGTTTGGAAGCTACGTCGGTCAAGTCGCCCTCTGGCGCTCACTCCTTATAAAGACTTCTGGGTTCGCTGTCACCCACAAACGGGGGTCTCGCCTTCGTTACTCCATTGGAATCAACACCTTATTAGCGCACCAAGAAGCATTCCATGGGGGCTCGCTGCCTCCGCTGACTTTGGCAGCTGCGGTCAGGCACTCGGCCATGAACTGTTTCTATTCGTCACAGTTCATAAGCGGCCTCACTTCGAGCCCTCTCCCGGTAGAATGACTTAAATAAAAAAGGGATCGCAAAAGCGACCCCTTTTTTATTTAAAGCTCCCCGAGTCACCCCGAAATCCGAACTTTTCTTATGAAGTCATTTTAGGACTTACACAGGCCAAATCCTCTGACCGGTGGATTATTTTAAACTAAGAGCCACAAAAATCTCTATGTCGGGTTAATCCCATGGGACTGACACCAAATTCTAACACCCTACCATCTTCGAATATCTGATCTAAATCAGGCAATAAAATCTTTCTCCCATCTGGGTCTATCTTCTTAAATTTAGGATGATTGCTCAAGGGCTTTTATTTCTTGCAAAAGAGATGTCTCCACTTCCTCTTATATGCTTTTGATCTCGAGCTCACTTGGCATATCTGCGGCGTAGAAACCTTTAAATACTTTTGGAAATGCATTTCCTTTAGCAAGAGACCATTTGTGTAGCTGAGGATTTCTAACATCTATGTCCGAGTGCGCTATTATTTGGTCTCGCCAACTAAGCATAGAGTGATGTATGTTACCTTTGGACAAATTTAAATGGTCCGGATTTAGTTTATGTCTTCCAAACTTTCCTTTACATGACTTAAATGTTCGGCACTATGCTACAAGAGCGTCTCTAATCATTGAATATTTAATTTTTGCACTATTTTGCTTAAATGCTATTTCGCATATTTGCTTTGATTGTTGGATATCTCCTAGGGCCATTCTAAGAAAAACGTACCACTCCTCTATCTTATTATGCATTAGTGATTTGTCTCAGAACTTGATTTCCTAACTCAGTTAAAACAAATTCGTTCAAGCCTTCGCTTTTAGTTCGAAGATATCTGTGTTGGCAAAGTTGATCAAATGCCATGGGCCAGAGACCATTTGTGAAGTCTAAGTTGTTGGTTCTGACTACGGTACCATCAGCGTATTGCATTTTTGAAACTTCGCCT
>JANNCA010000024.1:0-2143 GCA_031386075.1 Oligoflexia bacterium | reverse complement strand
GTTAAAACAGACGGAAGGGTCCAGCTTCACGTCCCTCACCTAGGAACCCTTCTTGAGAAAAAGAACCTTCACTGGAAAGCCTACTCTGAGAATTACCCGGGGCAATGCTTTTTAGAGGAACTCTATACCCCACCCTGCCAGGAAACCCCTTTATACTCGAGAAACCACCTCCCCTTTCTCAGCTTCTTGGATCTCCAAGAACAGTTCAATCACTGCAGTGAATCTATCTTAGGGGCAGATGACTTTGATAAAGCCTATGCTTCTCATCAACTTCCGGAGTTTTCATTTTACGTGCCCGCCTTAATATCCCTAAAGGACCCTACCCTATTTGCACGGGAAGCAGACCATTGGTTATCCAAACATCTAGGTCATTTCGTTGGAGACCTAGAAATTCAGCAGTCAGTACTCCTCATCATCACTGCGGGCGAAAGCCTGCCTCCAGGAAATGAACCGATCTACACAGTATTTTTGGGAGCGGGAATCAAACCAGGTATCCATTCTGACAAGTTCTACAATCATTACAGTCTACTTCTGACCTTAGAAAAGATTTTTAAACTCGACAGTTTAGGTAAAAACGACGCCAGCGCCACTGTGATAGACGATATCTGGCGTTAATTGAAAGTTCTGGATTCAGACCTGTTGACCCCAGAAACAGGAATCTAAAAGGAGTGACTTCCGTTAATCGAATTTTTTCCGTTGCAGCCGGCCCAGCCACCTTTGGGCTAAAACTTTGCTAATTCTTACTTCTGCTTTCAATCGCCCTAGATTTAGGAACCCTTGAATTGGGTACTGCTGATTCCGGGGACAGGAATGTAAAATTTCTACAGAACCCAATCCAGAGTTTTCATTGACCTCAAAAGGAGTGACTTCCGAAGGGACTTCTACAACTCTCGATGCTAACGAGGGATCCAATAAATCCATACCTATAAACTCCTCCGACTCAATCGCTTCAATTCTGCTTCAATTCTAACGAAAAGTAGGAACCTCTATTCTTTTTTGAGATCCTCTGCTGTGTGACTAAGCAATAGTTGAGCCAAAGGCCTTGATAAATTCACCCCATCCGTGTATTCTGCCCGGCGAACCGTTCATTCGGTGTTGAAAGGATTTTATTTATGGCAAATACAAAAAAAGCGACTAAACGCGCTCGACAGGCAGTGACTAGAAATGCTCGAAATCAAACAGTTCGGAGTATCACCCGAACTTCTCTTCGCAATGCATTAGATGCAATTAAGGGAAAAGACCCGACTCAGACTCTTGCTGCTTATCAGGGTGCAGTTCAAGCGCTCAGCAAGGCAGCCAGTAAAGGTGCGATTCCGAAAGCTCGCGCCGCTCGCAAAATTAGCAGGCTGACTCTTTTCGTAAAGAAGACGGTCCCTGCTGCATTCACTCTACAAAAAAGCTAACTCGCTTATTTTTAAAAGTCCTAGACTGGGTACTGTTGCGACTTGAGATCCCTGTTCCCGAAGTTAACAGTACCCTATCTAGAACTTTGACCCTACAAATCAAGGCAACAAAAACTGGGTAACCAACTCAGTCCACAGTCCCAGCGGTAAAAGAGGTGTTTGCTTCAAGCAAAAATCCAAACGAGAAAGCTCTCGCTGTAAATCAACCACTTCATCCAAACTCCACTTGGGAGACCACCGGCGAAATTTCTCCGCCGAATAGGGATTTACCTTCGTAAAACGTGTTCCTCGTTCTCGATCTGAGAGGATCAAAGCCATTTGCCTCGTATTCCAACCGATCAGACCTAAAAGAGGAAGTGCGTCCTCAGAGGATCTTGCAAAAGTATAAAGTTGTGACATTGCAGATTGAAGATTCTTAGAAAAAAAATGATCTACAAAGGCATCTGCCCCCCCCAACGATTCAAACGTTGGATCTTGGCAAAGCACAACGTCTGCGACCATGCCTCCTACAGAAAGCTTTTCTAATTCGTGATCAACGATATCTAAAGACCAGGGATCCAGAGCACTCAATGTCATCAATACCCCCGACGTCAGCTCAAGTTCGCGCTTCTTTGCAAGATACTGAACCCAAGACTCTTTTTGAGCCTCTAGAACCTCTTCACAAGAAATAACAGCACTTTTTTCTAAAAGAATTTTAGAAAATTTTTTTCTCCCGTCTAAATCCTTGGACACACAAACAC
>JANNCA010000021.1:0-10734 GCA_031386075.1 Oligoflexia bacterium | reverse complement strand
CTTAAAACTCCCCACCAGCTGCGCTGCGTTCTACGACTTTTGGTTATTCATTGCAAGTTTTTTTAGAAAGTCATTTTACTCCAGGTACAGAGATTGCTTTCTCCAGACATGAAAATTGCTTTAAAGCCATTAAGGCAAGTCTGCAGGGGGAAAGATCATGATTAGAGACTGCTGTAATTTCACACCGCTTTTGGTTTTATTTTTAACTCTATTTGGGCCCAGCTTTCAGACAACTCTTGCAGCTATGCCCGCCTCTCTATATCAAGACGCCCTGAGTGCAGCCGAACGAAAATCATCTCGGATTAATCATGTTCAACAGTCCGAGTCATTCAACTCAAACAACTCAGAAAATGCATTCACTTCTTCAACTTCGACATTAGCAATAAAAAATCTCTATGGCCGCTATTACTCTATAGGCGATCATTGGGATGTCTATGCTTGGCAGTTGAATCATTCCACTTTTCCTCTTAAAAGGACGCCTCTGGATCAAAATGAAGTCGGCGAAGGAGGATTGTTTCACTATGAGGTTGTTCAGCTTAAAAATGGAATCTTTCCACAAATTATTGTGAAAATCACACAAAAAGAAGCCATCGATAGTCGAATTTCTCAACTCATGATCACCTTCACGGATCAATTCGTTCAAACCGAAAAGATTTACCACTTTAAAGGTTCTGACCAGGGAATTCCCGTCATCGCGAATGGAATTCGCTCTAGAATTTCGCCCTTCGAGCTTTACCCTTTAGACGTCCCAGACATTGAAACCGCTGAGCAAAGTGTTCCGAAAACTCTCCCTCAACTCCCCCTTCAAATTCGGAAGGCAGCAGAACTCGACGGTTACAAGCCAGACCTTTCTCAAAGCGCCTGGTTTGAACAAGATGATTTCTTTGGAAGACCGGTCCATGTTCTCTGGCAAAAGGGAAATCCTTGGCCCTCCTATATCAGAACTCAAAGTGGGATTGCGATTCTCAAGAACAGGAGTGCTTTATGAAGTCACTCATGATTTTTTTGACTTCCATTTGGATGGCCGCCTTAACTTCTTGTAGCCTCTCCAATTCCTCAAACGACACGGGTAGTCAAAATCCTGAAAACTCCACCCCCTCTGACACCACTCCCACTGCGGCTCACACTCCAACGACTCCCTACCCTGAGTTTAGGGGTCAGGATTTTCACGGTGAGAAGAATTTTGCTCTTTTGATGAACAAATACACTCAGGGCAAATCCTTACCCACACCCTGGGCAGGTTACTGGTGGCCCTATACCAAAAATGGCATTGCTGCTGGGGAGTTTGGTGGCCTGACCGCAACGACTCCTTTGGGTCTCAGCCAGTGGAGCAGTCCAGCAGGAAAATACGACGCTGCCCGAGGCAACATAACCCATGCTCAAGAATGGGAAGTTCGACTCCATGGGGCACGCGTTCCGAAAGTCCAACAGTGGTGGGGTCACTGCAATGGCTGGTGCGCAGCAGCAGCCCTTTTCCCAGAGCCTCATGAAGCAGTGACCGTCAATGGAATCACCTTTGGAATTGCAGATATCAAAGGTCTTCTCACAGAAGCGGGAATGTCAGTGAATGCGGACTTTTTTGGAGAACGAGTGGATGTCGACGACATCAACTCTCCAAAGTACTGGGATATTGTTCCGGACCAATACTTCCTCGTCTTGACGAATTATATCGGTAAGTTAAAACAAGCGGTTCTCATCGATCGTTATACGGGGTCACAAATCTGGAATCAGCCTCTCGCAGGCTACAGTTTTGAGTATCCAACCCCGAATGACTATCTTGGAAATTCTGTAGAGGCTCCTCATATTTATAGGATGTTGGTCACCTCGACGATTTGGTGGCTAGACGATGGGGTTTCTCCTGACGTACAGACCCATGCTTTTAATTTCGAAGCCGAAGACCCCACGGGTGTCGTGCAATCCAGAACACTCAAGATGGAAGTTTGGTTGGACGGCCCTGTTGTATTTGATTCTTCAGGTAAAATTGCCTCCAGCGGCGATATCGTAGTAACGAGACAAGGCGAGTTCGCCAGTGGGGGAGCCTGGCGAATGGGCGATGGCTACTATGTCGATGCGTGGCCTGACTATATGTGGATTCCCTATGCTCTCGTCAAACCGACAGACCCCGAACAGGACTACGTCAATCCAGAAATCGATTTCAGCTGGCTAAAAACCCATATCCTTGTGCCTGGAGGGGCCGATGATTTGACCGTAGATCCGGGAAACATCCTTCCCGCGCCAGTCGCGAGCGGAACTGTCCCGTGGCCCGTGACCCCCGGATCCCCTTGGCCAGGAACTTCCCCAAGTGGATCCACTTCACCCTTTCCTTGGCCTGGCTTTGTGACGGATCCTGGACATCCTCGCCCTCACTGAACGAAGGCAATGACTGGAAGCATCACTTTTATAAGGCGCCACTTGACGTAGTGTGTTATTGTACCCGCACGTGCCATATTTGAGAAAAGTATTTCTAATTGGATTATTATCAATTGCCCGCTCTTGGGCTTCAACACAAGAGCTAGCTCGGGTATCGCCAACGACCTTGCCGACATTCTCTACAAGACCCCCCCTGGCCGCCCTCGGAGAGTCAGAGGAACAGTTGACTCCGAGTTCTTTCGAAAAGCTCAAGGAAACTATCGGGATCACCTATTTTTCGTACTTCTATGGACCGGGCATTCACCCGACCAAATCCGAATTTAATCCCAATCAACTGGGGCTCCCACAAAATGATGGGATGTATTTTCAAAACCAAGTTTCGATTCGATATAAATTTTCAAAGAACCTAGCCTTCGACCTTCAAACTCGCTTTAATGTGATCTTGAATAATAGTACAAATAATGAAAATTTTAGTCCTTTTCGCTGGGAAGCTCCCCGAATCGGCATTTCAGGCATCCTCATGTCAGGCACAGATTGGAAGCTAGTGGGTGCGATCAATACTGACTTCCCGTATTTTCTCCCCTCACCTTTGAGCGGCTACCAGTCGCAACAGAGAAAAGTAGTATTTACTCCAGGAATGTTTGCGAGTTTCAAGTATGAACCCAAAAATAGCCCATGGAGTGTGTTTAGCGTTTTATCCCCCCGATATTTCTTCTACTCAGATCGAGACTCTGCAGAGCCCCAATACATTAATTCTGGATTTATTCCCCAAAATAAACCTGAACTCATTCTCGCTTTTCAGCCGACGGTCAACTACAAATTAGTAAGCAATTTCAGCCTTTCTTTGGGAACCAGTATCGAGTACAGAAAACACGTGCTTTCAAGTTGGAATATATTTAATGCTAGCCTAGTGACTAATGGCTCCAACTCAGCTTGGCGGCTGAATGCTATTCCGATCAATTTAGGACTGACTTGTGAAATCGCCCCTTCCATCACTCTGTTCCCTTTTATTTCGACCTACCCGATCGCAGCACAACGAATTCACGGAAAAACAGGGGATCAAGCGACCCTATTAGAAACCACCTCAGTGGGAATGTGGATCTACGGGACATTATTTTAGGGCTTTCGAAAGGCATTCTTTTGGGACTGTTGTAAGCTCTAAGTCGGTTACTGTTGCGACTTTAGATCCCTTTTCCCGGAGTCAACACTCACCCGACCCAGACCTTACGGCTTTCTAGCAATGATACTCGCCTTGGCTATCGCTCCATTATTTGATTCACTGTAGACGAGGATTTCAAAATCCTTAAACATTTCCTTAAGTTCTCCTCGGTTAAGCAAGAAATCTCGCCGCATATTTGCGCCCCCCGGATTCGAAAGTTGACCTATCGTATCATTTTCAAAAACAACCACACCCCCGTGCTTCAGACCACGCTTGATCTGCGGAATCAGGCTCCTTTGAAGGTAGTCAAAATTTAGAATCAACTGATAGGATTCAGGTTTAATCTTATAATTCGCCAAATCTGCAATAATAGTGGTGACTGCAACACGGTGTTCACGCGCCAGGCGCTTCGCCTTTCGTAGTGCCACCTCAGAAATATCTACCCCATCCACGGTAAACCCTTTGAGAGCTAAGAATACCGAATTCCTTCCTTCCCCCATGGCAATGTCCAACGCTCGACCATTACGCAAAGATTGAAGAAATAGACTGTTCTCCTTGAGAAACCGAGCCGGTTCCTTGCCATAGACATAGGCCTTAATATTATAGAGCTTATCCCAATGACGCCTGTCTCCCTCAGAATCATCTCCGGTCACCATTTGGTAAAGATTGGCGCCCACTGGATTTAAATCATCGGCATAGGTCAACCTGAACAAACCTGACAAGACAGCCACAAGAACCCCAATTGACACTCGAATGCCTCGCCTGTATAAAGTGGGTATGTTTGGTATTTCAGGTGAACATCTTCTCATTTTAGGTATTGTATTGCTCATCTTTGGCCCCAGGCGTCTCCCTGAGTTAGGCAATACCCTAGGCAAGGCAATTCGCAACTTCAAAGATGCAATTTCAGGAATCGAAGAGGCAAAATTTCGAAAAATTGAAGAAAATGAGAAAAAAAAAGACCCCCCTTCTCCAGCACAGGCCGCATCCGAACCCTCTCCAGAGAGCCGCCCCAACCCTTCTATTTAGCGATTTCGCACCGACCCTACTGATTCTCTGGGCAATTCTATTTTTAGGCCACGGATGGGAGTCCGGCCTAAAAATGGACGGAATGACCAATTCTATTTTAGCAAAGCACATCCTTTCGACGGGAGATTGGAAGGTTTTTCACTACACTCCGTCGGGATACCCTGACTATTATCCACACCCTCCCTTTTCTATTTGGGCCGAAGCCGTGATGTTTAAATTCTTTGGCATATCCGATTTTTCTGCTCGACTTAGTCCGGCGCTCTTTGGCTTAGGGACTCTCGCGGGAGTCGTCTATTGGGGTGCTTTGGGCGGATCCCTTTGGGAGGGATTGATTGCTGCCTTGATTCTTTTAACCTCCACTCGATACATTAAATATGCTGCTGACGCCTTTTTAGAAGGACCACTCACCTTTTGGCTGGTCTGGGGAGGTGTTGCCTTTCTAAAAGCTCAACATTCTAGAAAAGCACTCTTTTCAATTGGGTTTGGGATTTGTCTCGGATTCGCCTTTTTGACAAAGACTGTCTTTGCCTTTTCGCTCCCTGCTGCACTTGTGATTTCCAGTCTTTTTGGGGGCTTCCTGAGTATTTTTGCAACCTTAGGAATCAGCTCCCTATCAGCAAGTGCCGTCATCGGCACCTGGTTTGTCTGGGGAGACGGGATTCAGTTCCTCCAACATCACTGGATGGATATTCGAGATCGAGTCACAGGAACTTTCGGCTGGCTCCAACACCTTGACCCAACAGTGAGTCTACTCAAAACCTACTGGCCCTGGCTACCGCTCCTGATTTATGTCGCATTCAGGTGGATTCGCCGCCCCCAATGCATGGAGGCTCATACCCGAGCAGCACTCTTTCTAGCTGGAACCATTTTCATCGCCTTTACCACCACTGGATTTTACTTCGAACACTATTTTGTTCCTTTTTACCCGATGGCGGCTTTAGCCATTGCCCCATTCTTAGCCCGCTGGTTAGCGCCTTATTCTGGAAAGGTCCTGAAGATCACCCAGTCTGTAGCAATCACTCTAGCCGTTGGATTCGCCGTGTTTCCTTTTCGGACTCATTCTCGGCACACGGAACCTCTCACCGAAGCCCTCGAAGAGATCCCCCACATCTGCCTTGGAGAAAAAGAAATCCTCGTGAGCGACAAACTCATGGAAAAGTGGATGGCACTCGCCGTAGTTCTTTGGAAAATGCCCGTTGAAGCGACATCTACCGTGGTCACTGACCTCGATCATCAAAATTCCCAGCCTGGACAACTTCTCTTGGCCGCAGCCCATGAAAATCCGAATCCCTCACAGTGGACTCGCTTCCCTCTCCATATGTCAGCCCTAAGTCTTTATCAGCCTAAAAATTTTACTCCTCTTTGCCGATAGCGGTTGCAAAGAACACTCAGCCACGACAACATGGGTCACCATGCTCGATCTGAAAAATTTTACAAAATACCTGAACAGTCATGAAATCGACGCTACGGTTCAAGCTCTCGCAAGCCGCATCAATGAAGACTACAAAGGCAAAGAGCTCGTACTCGTTGGCGTCCTGAAGGGTGCAATCCTCTTTATTGCTGACCTCATGCGGTACCTCAAAGTCGACACAGAGGTCGAATTTGTTCGCCTCTCCAGTTATGGTAAAGCGAGGACCTCTAGTGGGACTGTCACCATTCTCAAGGACATTCAGGCCGATATTCGGGACAAGCATGTCCTCATCTTAGAAGAAATTATCGACAGTGGTCGGACTCTCAAATTCCTCTATGAACGCATCAAAGTGGCAGGGCCTGCTTCCGTCGAAATTGTCACCCTTCTTGATAAAGCCTCAAAACGGGTCGTGGAAGTACCCGTGAAATACATCGGTCGAGCCATTGATGATCAATTTCTCGTAGGTTACGGACTGGACCTGGAAGAACACTGCCGTAATTTACCGGATATCTATTACTTGAAATATCCGAACTAGATTTTATTTAAAAAAAGCTATTATTTTCAAGAGCCTGAATATTTCTATAGATCTCAAGATTACCTCTTAGGGAAAGGCGTTCAAGCCATCCCGATTCGTATTAGATTACATCACTTGGCTGTTGGATTCCTACCCAATCCTTGAGATTGTTTTGCCCAATGGCCCACGGACTCAAGACCAGAAAAGTAGGCACAACTTGAGGATAGTGCCCGAAATGACCTAAATCAACCAAGCATGTCATCGAATTAAATTACTCTGAATATCTACCCTGCAGGCCGAGACATCAAATGATGTAGAACTTCGAGAACTGGAACTTTCTCCGTCAAAAGGCGATAGACGCCTTCGGTAATCGGCATGTCGATCTTACGGGCTACCGCATACTCGTAAACACTTTGAGCAGTTTTGACTCCTTCAGCTGTGCTCCCCAACTCAGCCAACACTTGATCTAGCTTTTCGCCTTGAGCGAGCTGAAACCCGACACGATAGTTTCGACTGAGTGGACTGCTACAGGTCGCAAAAAGATCTCCAACACCGGCTAAACCTAAAAAGGTCGCTTCTTGAGCACCCATGACTTTACCGAAGCGAACCATTTCAGCTAGCCCTCGAGTCATCAACATCGCTCGAGAATTCCACCCTAACTTCATTGCATCTAAAGCACCCGATGCAATAGCGAAAATATTCTTCAACGCTCCCGCCCACTCTACCCCCACCACATCGGCTTCTCGATAAATTCTAAAGCGCTCCCCAGCCAAGAGTGCTTGTCCAGCATCACAGACTTCGTTGAATACAGAAGCAATCGCGGCCGCTGCGGGCTCGCCTCGAGCCATTTCATTCGCAAGATTGGGCCCGCTCAGAACTCCGATTCGTCGACACGGAAGCTCTTCTGTCAGGATCTCTGAAATTCTCTTCAGACTCCCCGCCTCAATCCCCTTCGTTGCATGAAGAATAATTTCGTCGCCCTGAAGAAAAGGGGCCACTCGTTGCGCTTGTTCTCGGCAAACCGAGGAAGGCAGCGCCCAAAGAACAGCCTGCAGACCTCCATCAAAAAACCGCTCGAGACTATGATAAGCATGAACCCGTTCATTCAGCTGCAGATGAGGATGAAAAGCAGAATGGACGCGAGTAGAATTGATCAATCGAACGCTCTCCTCGTCCCGAAGCCACACTCGAACTTCACGAGAATTCTGCGAAGCTAGATTCGCCAAAACCGTACCCCAGCTGCCCCCACCCATCACGCCAATTTTCGAATTATGCCAAAAATCCTTGAGAGTCATTTTTTCCCAAAATCGTTTGATTGCCTTCCCACTCAGCCAATAAAGAGAGGCCATATCCGGTCAGGCGGTTTCTATAATAATAAAGCAAATTCATATCTTCGGTCCAAATCACTCCATCGTGGACCTTCACAACAGCCGCGTCATGAAGCAAACCGAGTTGACTCAGTCCATCCTTAACCCAGGCCTCCGTGTTTCCCGTTTGAAGCTCATCAGCAACAAAAAGAGCACCTCGAGCTGCTTGATTCAGTAATTTTTTATGATAGATCTCAGCCGCCTCAAGAAAATCAGAATAAGGGATCGATCGCTGGGGAAGGGAGAGTCTTAAAAACCTAAACAAATCAAAATCGATATATTTCTTCCTCAGTGTCTCAAAAAATGCGAAAGCGACTAAATGAGAAGTCAAAACCGTATTGTCTTTATGGAATCGATCTACCAAACGAGCGCCCAGTTCTCGAGTATACTCGACATCTCGCTGAGGCTCGCATCGAATTTCACCTCGAGTTGTAAGCCACTTACTCGGCTGAATGATGGTCCCATTGGGACCGATGGACTCACCGTCTTCATTTACAAAATTGCCAAAAACATCTAAGGGCTTTCCAATTCGAACCGTAACCCCACATTGCGAAGAAAACAACTTCCAGAAAAAGCCGAGCATTTGAGCGGGTTGCCAAAAATCATCATCTGTATGAATAAATCGATGCTTACCCGAATCAGCCAAATAACCCTCAATCAATGAACTGGCTTCCAGCACAAAATGATAACTACTGACCATAGGAACCACAAAAACTCGGGGCGAAGGATTTCCCGAACGTAATCCTTCAATCTGAGCTTCAAGAGCAGTCCCGAGCAACCCCAGTTTCACTTTACTCTCAATGGCACCACTCCGAGATCGTCCGCCTCCTGGGAAAAAAATGGAATGAATCCCCTCACTCAAAATTCGAGTGCTATAATTCTTTAGAGTATGTTTATAAATACTGTTCGTCTTTTGTCGATCAACGGTATATGAACCCAGCCGGGACATAAAAAAACTCAATATCGGATTAGAAAAAAGATTCAATCCTGCCCCATAGGCAAAGGGAGGTAAAGACATGAGATAAATAATATAACCAATGAGAACGCTATCAATATTACTCTGATGGGTCGGAACCAATAGAATAGTGCCCTTTTTTGCCAAGCTTTGCAGAGCAGGAACTTCTCCGACGATATGCAAACGAGACTCGAGAGATTCTGACATCCCCCAAGGAAGAAACCTCTTCACACTCGCTGCATTCAAAAGCCAACTAAATCCCCATGGCACCGCTCGAGTCGCAAAACGATAAACCCGGGAATCAAAATGAGAACCTATTTCATTCGCATAATAACGAATCACTTGCTGCAAAAGGAGATGACGATCGACTTCAGCGGCCGGTTTAACTAACCCCCCGTGCACCTGACCCCAAAGCGCTCGATCATTCTTCAGGCGGGAGCGGGTAAAAATATTCCCATGATCTCGCTTCAGTCGGAGCCGCTCTGTGTAGAGCGCCTCACCTAGAAGAATATCTAAAGATCCATGGCTCAATTCATTCTGAGTTCGAGTGACCACATCCTCTAGGAGCTTGGAGCGGATGCGTTCAAAGCGGGAAAGGGGTCCTGGGATAATCGGGATCTGTTCGAAGCGAATGGACGGATGACTCCCCGTCTTTTCATTTATGATATTTGGGCACATCGCTGGGCATTATTACCACCAGTTGACCTTTTCGCAAGTGAACTTCACACTTTCTTTTCTCTACCCGATTACTCAATCCAAAAGAGGAAGGATGAAGATCTTCATTTTTAAGGGGATAGCGAAACCCTTTTAAAGTCACCCCCTTTGCTGGCAATCCGAGAGCAAAAATAGAAATGGTAGTCCCCTGTGGGAACGAACCTTGCCAAAATGGAATTTGAGTGGAAAGAAATAGGGTATCTCCCTCCACCCCCCTCGCTATCACCGAATTGAGCTTCCCATGTCTACCTGTTGAAAACATCGACAAATCCATCAAGGTCGCAAGATGATGATCCGGTCGACCTCCTGTCACTCCCAAGCAAAGAAGATCTGTAGCGCCCGCCTGGATGGCTGCAAGACCGGCGAAAAACAAATCACTTCTGTCTTTATCTATTGAAAGGGTGAGATGAGGAACTTGAGACAATATCGCTCTCTTGTGCTTCAAACTGTCCCAATCTCCGACGGCAAAATGAGGCTGAATTCCATGCTCCAACCAAAGAGCGGTTCCTCCATCGACTCCCATCAGAAAATCCTGAGAGTTCACCTGAGCTGACTTTAAAATCGCTTTTTGCTGACTTTTTGACCCTAATCGGGGCCCTAAAAGAATAGCTCTCACGCGTGAACTGCTAAAACTTCTTCATGCGCTGTAATGCCAAATGGATCTCATTCCTTTTCGTCATCAATTCGCTTTCCCGCTTTCGTTCCTTTTCAACCAACTCCTTGGGTGCCCTCGCTAAGAAAGTTTCTTGAGATAATTTGTTTTTGACAAAACTCAGATCGGAATCAATTTTTTCAATCTCTTTGGCCAATCGCTTCAGCTCTTCTTCAAAGTTGACCAGTCCTTTTAAAGAAATTCGAAATTCCAACGGAGGATCCAAAATTGTGATGACAGCTTGAGCACTTTCATTGTCGGGTTTACCCTTCACTTGTGGATCTGCTGAGATCCGCTGAAATTGACCCACCCGAGCCAAAGACCGCAGCTGACCCTGGTACTGATTCATGAATTCTTCCGCGGCAGGAGTCCCCGGCAAATAACCTAGGTCAAACTCCACTTTGGGCGAGATGTTATTCTCTCCCTTGAAGTTCCTCAATGCCACGACAATTCCCTGAATCGCCTCAATGCTAGGTTCCGACTGGATAGACTCACTCGCCTTTTCAATGGCCTCAGAGACTTTGGGGTAAGGTTGAAGCATGAGGGAATCTATTTCAGAAAGACCC